>JAZNEN010000268.1:0-9211 GCA_045588615.1 Eubacteriales bacterium | reverse complement strand
GAAAGATAGCTTTTCCCACAGCAAAGATCACATATACGTATGCTGTCATTCGGCAAATATTTTTCAATCTGCTCTACGTGTTCAAGAAATTTGTTTATCTGTCTGAACTTGCTTTGTCTTTTATCGTGTATTCTTCCGTTTATGTCTTGTATTCCGAGTTCGACAAGAAAATCATATTTTACATTCGGCGAAAGAATATAATCTTTTTCTCTGTTTTGTGAAGTGACTTCAACCGTGCTTTCCGACTTTTTTATCTTGTTGATAAATGCAAATTTACCGCCTTTGGAAAGCTTTCCTTCCGCAATTCCGCCGACATCGATTATATTTATCTGACCGTAACCCTTTTCAAATTCTCTGGATATGTATTCAGCGGCATTGACAAGCGGTGTGTTGGTGTGCTTAGCGCCGCCGGTTACAAAAAGGAGCTCCGTCTGAAGCATCGTTTCATCTTTTATTTTGACAAGCTTGGCAACTGCCCTGTCAACAGATCTGTTTTCCGGCTTTGAAAGTACGATTTTTTTAAGAGTGCCGTTTTCAATACACTTTGCAACAGTTTCTGCAATTCTTACCATCTTTTACCTCTTAAATGTTTAAGGGAGCTGTATATTGAATTAACAACTCCCTTTCGTTGATTTTACATATTATCGGCACTTTCGAGCTCATCACTTCGTCTGAACAGAAGCGATATGCACCAAAGACCTGCCAAAGCCACCACGGCGAATATAATGCGGCTTACAACTGCCGTTTGTCCGCCGAAAATCCAACCTACCACATCGAAATTGAATATGCCTATGCTGCCCCAATTCAATGCGCCGATAATAACGAGAATAAGTGCTATCCTGTCTAACACGGTTAACAATCCTTGTTTTATCCAAAATCCCTTTCAGAAATAATGAACGGCAGCGGTATTCGTTGCCGCAACATTATTGTATGCGGTAAAACGGGAATTATTCAGCGGAAATTTTTTCCGCCGCTGTGATTTTCACATCACCGTCGAAAGCACAGATATCGATTTTATTTTGAAGATTTGGATTATACGTTTTGTGAGGAATATTATACTGAGTATCAAGCAAAGATATTCTGCCAAGCGGCGCTTCAAGGTCATAGTTATATTCTTCAAGATCATATCCGACCGCAAGTGTAACATCCTTACCCGCTTCAACCAAAACTTCATTAGCCGACACTTCGCCGTCAAATTTTCCTTCGGACACGTATGCGCTTACTGTTTTGGCAGTTATTCCGTCAAGGCTTATATCTCCGGCCTTGTTGATTTTAAGTGAAACAGCAGAACTCGTTTCGATATTTGAAAGCTTTATATTTCCCGATTCAACAGTTACATTATAATCCGCATCGCAAGCTGAATTTACGATTTCAACATCTCCGTAACCGACGTCTACATCGAAAATTTTGATATCAAACGTATCAGTTACATAGACGGTAACACTTTTTCTTCCAAGTGTTTTACCGCTGAAAAAGTCGTTTACATAATATCTGAAGCCTTTAAATCTTATCTCGCCCTGCGCAAGATCTGTAAGCGAAAGGATATTCATTCCCGCTTCCATAACAAGCGCCTTGTTTTCCACCTGACAAACATATTTTGTCGATGAAAAATTTTTGATCTCTATCTTGTTTGTGTCAGCACCGCATATGATCTTAACATCGGCATCTCCTGCATTGATCTCTATTTTTCCGATATTGTCTGAGGAAAAATCATATGTGTTTACAATTTCATCGTTTTCATTCTTCGTGTCGTAAAGCTGTATTCCCTGTGCTTTAGCCTGAACCATACCGACAGAGCAGGTTATAAAGCCGACTATGATTAGGAAGACCGAAATGATAATAAATACAATTGATACAGGTTTCATATGTTATTAAACGCTCCTTTCGCATATTCGTACAAGCGTTTAAGCTGTGCAATAACAAATTTAACAAGCACAATGAGCTTTTTGAAAAGGAACGGCGCAAGCCTTACAACGAAATTGTAAAGCAGAATGCCGATAAGCATCGTCAACCCGCCGCACACAATACCGATACCTATTTCATAAATACCCGCCGGTGCTGATGTTCCAAGCTGTGTTATGCCGTAAATTATGGCAACAAGTGCAAATGCAGTACCTGCCGCAGTTATAAGTACAAGCAACGCTGAACACAGTGCAATAAGCCCTGCAACTGCCACAAACAACGATGCAAGTGCGCACGCAATGATGAGTAAGAAAAACAATATCACAGGTGAAAGGATAATAAGACCTATGGTAAATGGTGTTATTTCCTTTTTTTGTGTTTCTTTTTTTGCAGGCTTCTTTGCTGTGTTTTTTTTCTGAGGAGCTTTATTTTTCATAGACGGCTGAGTATTTGTATGCGTTTTTTTATTAACTGCGCGCTTAACATCACCGCCGTCATCTTCAAGAAGCTTACTTATATCATTCTCTTTTTTTACAGCATTATTTGTTTTTTGAATATTTTCTCCGGATACATCCTCTGGCTTCGCAGCAGGTTCTTTTGCGGATGATGCCGAAGCGCGTCTGTAATCCTGCAAAAGCTTTTCCGCAAGCTTTTTGTCACCGCCAAGCTCCTGTATCTTCCTTGCACACTCTTCTTCGGAAAGACTTGAAAGATGATTGTCGAAATATCTTATTCTTCTGTCGACTTCATCCTTCGGCATATCTCCTTCCGACAGATGTAATGAAAGTAAAGTTAAAAACAGATCTTTTTCCAACTTAAGACCTCCTTATGACACAAAATAAATTTATGATTGATTTGTTCAAAATATTGTGTTATAATAACTTATAAGATTATAGCATTATTTTTCAATCAAATAATATACAATTTTTAACTTTTTAAAAAATATTTAAACGAAATAGGACATATTTATGAGAGTAAGAAAGAAAAAGCACGGGGCGGAGCGTCTTGCCGCTTGCGAAAATTACTTTTTGCCCGCTTGTGAAAATATATCGGCGGTATTTGAAAACAATAATCCCGTCCACATTGAGATAGGATGCGGCAAAGGAACATTTGTAAGGGATATGGCTAAAAAGTATCCCGATATCAATTTCATCGCAGTTGAAAAGATAACAGATGTTATGGTATGCTGTGCTGAGAAAATAAAATCCGAGGAGCTTACAAACGTACGTATACTTTGTGCGGATGCCAAAACACTTGCGGAGTCGATACCCGCGGGCTCTGTTGACAGGATATATCTCAATTTTTCCGATCCGTGGCCGAAGGCAGGGCACAAAAAACGCAGACTTACACACAAAATTTTTCTTGATGTGTACAAGCAGATCTTGAAGGAAAGCGGGAGCATTGCCCTTAAAACAGATAATGATTCACTTTTTGAGTTTTCACTTGAAGAATTTGCGTCTAACGGTTTTACGCTTGACGAGATATCGTATGACCTTCACTCAAGCAGCTTTGCAGAAGAAAACATAATGACAGAATATGAGGCTAATTTTTCAAAGCAAGGTATACCGATAAAGCGCTGTGTGGCGAAGCTTTGAGAAATATGGGTAAAATGAATAAAAAACAGCAGTTTATAGATTTTCTTTCGGAAAGATCGGATACAGAGCTTAAGGAAATGACGGACAGTATGAAAACACTTATGTCTTATTTCCGCTGTGCTATGTTTGAAATAGAAACAAAGTTCCGTGTTCTTAATGAGCAGTTTTCAATAGAGCACGAGAGAAACCCTATAGAAAGTATAAAAACACGTCTTAAAAGTCTGGAAAGCATCCGCGAAAAAGCGGAACGTAAAGATATTCCCTTCACCGTACAGTCCATAGAGGAAAATTTAAGCGATATCGCGGGTGTGCGTGTAATATGCAGTTTTATCGACGACATCTATATGCTTGCCGAATGTCTTACATCGCAGGACGATGTTACGCTCATATGTAAAAAGGATTATATCAAAGATCCTAAGCCAAACGGATACAGAAGTCTGCACCTTATTGTCGAAATACCTATATTTTTAAAAAACGAAAAAAGGTTCGTAAAGGTTGAAGTGCAGCTTCGCACGATTGCTATGGAAACATGGGCAAGGCTTGAGCACAGAATGAGATATAAGAAAAATCTCACAGATGAGCTTTTAAAACAAACAGAGGATGAACTGCTTGCTTGCGCGGAACTGAGTAACACGCTTGACCTTAGGATGCAGGATATACGAAACAAGATCGAAGGCGAATACATATAAAATAAACAAGGCCATTCAAACGAATGACCTTGTTTTAATTTTATCAGTTTTTGTATTCAAAAACGTATTTGCCCGAAGTAACCACAAATCCCTTCGTGCGTTTCGTGCATTTGCCCTCTGTAATAAGAGTTGTCTTTGAAGGATCAAGGGCTACATATGCCTTTGTATTTATGGGAACTGTTATTGTAAGCTCAAATCCGTCTTCCGTCTTCTTCCATGAGGATGTTATCTCACCGCTGATGCTGTCGTATTTTACATTTACAAAATCAAGCTTATCTGTAAAATAAGGTCTTACAAAAAATTCTTTGAAGCCGGGCTTTGCAGGTCTGATACCGCCCATGTAAGCATACATCCACTCAACAACAGAACCGAGCGAATAGTGGTTGAAGGAGTTCATACCGACATCACCGAAGCCGTTTTCTATTGTATAGGAGTTCCATCTTTCCCAAATTGTTGTAGCACCGTTCTTTATGGAATATCCCCAAGACGGGTACGTATCATTAAGCAAAAGTCTGTATGCTATATCGCTGTATCCGCAGTCGCAAAGCACGGGAAGCAGGTAAGAAACACCGACAAATCCCGTTGAAAGGTGGTAATTCTTTCTTTCGATAGTGCGTACAAGATGCTTTGCCGCACGTGCTCTCTGTTCTTTGGGAAGGAGCTTCATTTTGAGTGCCAGAACATAACAGCACTGTGTATCACCCTTGATTATGCCGTTTTCGTCCATATAAGCATTACGCCATGCTTCGCTTATCTTTTCGAACATATTTGCATAATATATTCTTTCGTAATCCTTTCCGAGGATATCGGAAATTTTATACATGAGGTATGCATCGTAAGCAAAATATGCTGTCGAAAGTACGTCCTTCGGTGTATCATCATTGATAGAAAGCCAGTCGCCGTAGCCGAAATCGGGACGGAGAAGGTCATTTGTTGTACCAAGCAAGCACTTGAAGTAGCTTTCCATAGCATCATAATATTTCCAAAGGATATTTTCATCACCGTACATTGTATAAACTGTGTACGGCATGATGAACATAACATCGCCCCAAGCGGCATTTGCGTTGCCTACAAGGTCGTTACCGACGCCGTTACCCCATTTAACGTGAGGTACAACGTCTGTTACAGCGCCGTTGGGCTTCTGGGATTCGATGATATCTTCACCGTATTTATCATAAAAACCGTAGCAGTCCATATTGTAGCACGCTGTGCGGCAGAATACCTGTGCATCACCCGTCCAGCCCATACGCTCATCACGCTGAGGACAGTCAGTCGGAACACCGACAAAGTTACCCTTCTGTCCCCAAAGAGCATTGCTGAACAGTTTATTTACCATCGAATTTGATGTTTCGATATATCCTGTGCGCTCACAAGCGGAGTAAAGCACGCATCCTTTTATGTCTTCAATTGCGGGAACATAGTCAAGTCCTGAGATTTCAATATATCTAAAACCGTGGAACGTGAAATGAGGATGGAATATCTCACCGTTTTCGTTACCGTTCAAAATATATGTATCTGTCTGGAGCGCAGAACGGAGATTTTCTGTATAAAGTGTACCGTCCACATTCAGCATTTCGCCGAATCTGAAAACTATTTTCTGACCTGATGCGCCCTTTATCTTGATTTCGGGAACGCCGACCATGTTCTGTCCCATATCAACGATTACGTAACCGTTTTTATCTGTCGTAACATTAATGGGTGTTACGTATTCCATAACCTTGACCTGCGGACCGATGGATGCCTTGAGCTTTGCACCTGATGTTCTGGGAGGATATACACCGATAGGCTCAAGCCACGCCGTGTCATCAAATCCGGGTGCACACCAGCCGTTCATTTCAAGCCTTGCATCGTAATATTCACCCGTCTGGTTATCGGTGTAAACGATAGCACCTGTATTTCCTCTCCAATTGCCGTCCGTTACAATAATATCCTCTGTGCCGTCATCGTATGTTATCGTAAGATTCATCATAAAACCAAGAGGAGCATCACCGTACTGATTACGTCCGACAATAGCGATGTTACCGCTGAACCAACCGTCGCCGATAACAGCGCCTATGACGTTTTCGCCCTGTTGAATTTTGTTTGTAAGATCGTAATACTGGTACTGCAGGCTCTGTGTATAATCGGTCCATTCGGGCGCAAGCACGTAGTTTTCATCCTTCTCACCGTTTACATAAAGCTCATACACGCCGTATGCTGTTGCATACGCCTTTGCAGAAACAACATTCTTGCTTACCTCAAAGCTGCGGCGGAGATAAGGTGAGGGCAAGCCGATCTTATCGGCTTCTTCGCACTCAAATTTAGGTGTCTTTTCTGTAGGTATGCCGATAAATCCGCACTTCCATTCGGAAGGAAGCAAAAGACCTGTTGTAAACATACCTATCTTGCTTGAAAGCTTCGTTTTACTGCAAAGCGCAAACAGTCTGAAATAATATGTAGTTTTTGACTGAAGTTCTTCTCCGTCATAAATAATGTCGTGGATATTATCACTGTAAACAAGTCCCGAATCCCAGATATCGCCTTCCTTTGCCTGTGCTTTTTCAAGACTTGATGAAACAATAAGCTTCCAGCATCTTACTTTCGCATTACGTTCATCCCCCTCGATTGCAAAGGAAAATATAGGAGTTTCGGTATCGATACACACGGGCGACTTCTTATACGAAGCCTCGTCGCAGAGCATATGCTCACACATTATCTTGCTTATTCTCATATTAACTCTCCAAATATTATATTAATAGCTTTATTTTGTTCCGAAAATCCTGTCACCCGCATCACCGAGGCCGGGAACGATATAGGCATTTTCGTTCAATTTTTCATCAACATTACCGATATAAATATCGATATCCGGGTGCGCGTCGGAAAGTGTTTTAATACCCTCAGGTGCCGCTATCATACAAAGGAATTTAATTGATGTACAACCCTTTTCTTTGACAAGACTTACCGCCTCAACAGCAGAGCCGCCCGTTGCAAGCATAGGGTCAAGGATAAAAGCTGTTCTTTCCTCGATATTTTCGGGAAGCTTACAGTAATATCCGTGGGGTTTACGTGTTTCTTCATCCCTGTAAAGACCGATGTGTCCCACCTTTGCACCGGGAACAAGACTCAAAATTCCATCGACCATACCAAGACCTGCACGGAGTATCGGAACAACTGCAATCTTCTTGCCCTCAATAACAGGAGCCATTGTTTCGCAGATGGGAGTCTTAACGGGTTCAAGAACAAGCGGAAGCTCTCTGAACGCTTCATATCCCATAAGCATTGCTATTTCCTTTGTTATGTTTCTGAAGTCCTTTGTACCCGTGTTTTCGTTACGGAGTATCGTTATTTTGTGTTTGATAAGCGGATGGTTACATTCAAAAATTTTTCCCATAAAGCATCACCTTTTCCATATTTATGAATTTGCGTCTTATTATAGCACATTTATTCTCTAATTTCAACAGTAATGAAGAAAAAAATGCTTTTTCCGGCATAAGCTTTACGTATCGGGAGATAATTGAAGCAAAGGGGTGAAAATATGACGGTAATATTCGCACGTTCATTTATCACATATGTGATGCTTTTGCTTGTGCTGAGGCTTATGGGAAAAAGACAAATAGGCGAATTACAGCCATCGGAGCTTGTAACCACTCTGCTTTTATCGGAAGTTGCATCTCAGCCCGTCACCGACGGAAACATCCCGCTTGTTTACGGACTTGTACCTATGGCTGCAATACTTTCCTTTGAAGTCATCCTGTCATTTGCCATCACAAAAAATAAGAAGATCAAAAAAATCATGACGGGTGACACCAGCGTGCTCATTGACAAAGGACGGCTCAATATGCAAGAAATGAAAAAAAATAGGTTGTCGCTTGAAGAGCTCGCTTCTGAGCTGCGTCAAAAAAATATCCCCGATATTTCCCGTGTGCAATATGCAATAATGGAGAAAAACGGAAAAATATCCGTAATTGAAAAATCAAAGTACCAGCCTTGTACAGTTGAGGATATGAATTTACAAAGCAAAGAAAAAGGAATTGCACACGCATTTATCGTTGACGGTGAGATATGCTACGAAAACTTGAAAACATCTGGCAAAAAAGAAGGGTTCATTTTCAAAGAACTTGAAAAAAGAAATATTCCGTCTTCTGAAAATGTACTGCTTTTCACCTGTGACGATGAAGATAATATAAATATCATAATGAAGGAAGAAAAATGAAGTCCGTAATAATTTCTGCACTTTTGCTCATTACGGTAACCGTAGGGGTTACCGTAAATTCAGTTTACACATGTAAAGCTGTAGACATACTTACGCTGTATGCAGAAAAATTAAATACAGATGCAAATACATCAGATGCGCAAAAAAACACTTTTGAGACTCTGAATAACGAATGGGAAAGAAAAAAGAATGTGCTTGTCTATTTATACGATTACCGTGAAATAGAAAACATTGAAACATCGATAGTACGTATAAAAAGTGCTATATATTCCGGAGATATGGCGGAATTTGACATATATAAAGGTGAGCTTCTGTATTCTCTTTCAAGACTCAAAGAATTGTCAACCTTTTCGTTTAAGAATATTCTGTAAACAGTATTTATATTTTTGTTAAATTGTGGCATTTAGGTATTGACTTTTGAAAACCTAAGTGCTATAATCGGCGCATCGATGTGAAAAATGAACGCATCGAATATTCTAATGTAGGAGGTTTTATCTGATGAAGAAGTTTATCGTTCTTGCACTCGCTGCTGCACTTGCACTTTCTTTTGCTTCATGTACAGGCGATGCAAAGGATACATCCGCTGACACAGCTAAGGATACAGCTGCTGCTACAGATGCTGCTACAGACGCTGCAACTGATGCTGCTACAGAAGCTGTTACAGATGCTGCTACAGATGCTGCTACAGATGCTGCTACAGACGCTGCAACTGATGCTGCTACAGACGCTGCTACAGATGCTGCTACAGACGCTGCAACTGATGCTGCTACAGACGCTGAATAATTTGGTTCAGATACTTAAAAAAACTGCTCCTGTGAGCAGTTTTTTTGTCT
>JAZNEN010000267.1:0-3502 GCA_045588615.1 Eubacteriales bacterium | reverse complement strand
GGTACATTTCTTCAAGATCCTTTTTAAATTCGTTTTCGACGGTTCGGTTTGAAAAATTAAGCTGTACTATACGGCAGATAAATGTTCTTATCCACGGCTTCATTTCGCTCGTGTCATAAACGTCGGCGGAAAAACGGTACGTGTTTTCATCAAGCTTTTCAACGGTGCCTATGCGTTTTTCCCGTTCAAGACGCCTTATTATGTAGTCTTCTCCGTCTTCGATTTTTACGGTGAATTCCACGTGCTCAAGCTGTTCGTTGCCCCATTTGTTGCGTTTTACGCTGACACCCCACATTTTGCTTTGCATTCTGTCAAGCTCACGCCTGAGCTCGTCAAATCTCGGTGTCGGTTCTTCAAGCTTCACATTTGATAAATAATCAATACGGTAACTGTTAAATGAATTATAATCGGGCAAATACGCAAAAAGATGCTGTCTGCCGCTTTGCACGCTGATGAATATACGTAATGGTACTATTCGGTTTTTCTTCGGAAGGTCTTTGCGCCGGCTCATATTCGATACCGTCACAGCACGTTTTTCTCTCATCGCTGTAAAAAGCGTTGCAAGCACACCGCTGTCGATCGCGCTTGTTATGTAATGATGCTTGAATGTAAAAGTATCTGTGTCAGCTTCCTGCTTGTCAAGTATGAACGATCCTATGACACCGCAGGGGGCAACCTCGGAAAAATAATGCAGAACATCGTTAAGATCCGAAATGTCAGTGCTGTCTGTTCTGCTGTAATATACCTTTCTTCCTTCTTTTTCTGCGGCTATGATGCCAGCTTCACAGTATTCCTTCAGCTTCTTGCGGACGGTGGATTCATCAAATACCATTGGATGACTGAATCCCGAAAGATATTTTTTATCAATTTCGTTGAGTATTTCGGAAACGGTACGCTTTACAGAAGGCTCATACAAAATATCAAAAATTATAAAATGGAGTGTTATATCCCCATCGGTAAAGCTTTTTGTTTTCCAGGCATTATACAGAGGATTGTGACGTATTGTGCGGCTGTCAATGGAAATAAAAACATTTTTTCCTTCAGGCGTGCGGACAAAGCTCATATAATCACCAAGCCAGCTTTCAATACGTCGGCGCTCGTCATCGTAGGAGCGTGCGCTCTTTGACTGATAATCATCACGGCTCTTAAATCCGTAGATATAAAAATCACGCATGTAAGCCCTTATCTTTTCGAAATTTTTGATAAGCTCGCTGTATGATGACATTTTTTCACCCCCTATATATAATACACATATTATAACGTCACCGTCGGATAATGTCAATATCGTTTGTAAAACAATGCTGTTGACATTACAATAGAAAGTATGTATAATAAAACAGCAAAAATATTAAAGGCGGGGAATTATGGATAAATTTTGCGATCTTCATATACATTCAGTCTTTTCCGACGGAACTTGTAAACCCGAAGAAATAATAGACGAGGCTTTGAAAATGGGGCTTTCAGCTGTAGCACTCACTGACCATAATACGGTTGACGGTCTTTACGATTTTACATCTTATGCTTCCGATAAGAATATCGATATTGCACCCGGTGTGGAATTTTCTGCAGACTATAACGGGGTTGAGCTTCATATACTCGGACTTTTCATGAAACAGAAGTATTTTTCCCAAGTAACAGAGCTTATGGAGAAGCTTCACCTTGAAAAGGAAAAAAGCAATATCCGACTTATAGAGTCTTTGAGGCGTGAAGGTATCATACTCGACTATGATGAAATGAAAAAGTTGACACCCAAAGGAATGATAAACCGTGCTCACGTTGCAGAGCAGATGATGAAAAAAGGATATACCTCATCCATCAAGGAAGGATTTGAAAAATATCTCGGTGTGTCGTGCGGACACTATAAAATCCCCAAAAGACTTACTGCTTCGTATACTATTGATTTTATACATTCCGTGGGTGCGGTATCTGTTCTTGCGCATCCGTTTTTAAGTCTTGGTGAAGAGAAACTTTTGCATTTTTTAGATTCTGATGCAAGCAAGGGTTTGAACGGTTTGGAGTGCTATTATTCCACGAATGATGATGAAACAACTGCGAAGTCATTACTTATAGCGGAAAATTTCGGTCTGATACCAAGCGGAGGAAGTGATTTTCACGGAGAAAGAAAACCCGATATCGCTCTTGGTACAGGAAAAGGAAATCTTCAAATACCTTATGAATGTTATTTGAATCTTAAAAAATGCAATTTAAAGTAAAAATCGGTGATATATGAGGAAAACGGTGATTTTATGAAAATGAAAGATTTAATGCTTGAATCATTGACAGCACTTCTGGAAAAAAACGAAACCTTGATGTGTCCGATCTATGGTTCATTACATCAAGGAAATACGCAGCATTATGCATTTTTCGGTTTTACAGAACGTTTTTTGCTGATTGCTTTATTGTCGGGAAAAACGATAACATACACAATAAGAATACCGCTGGATATAAAATCCGTCAGTATAAAGCAAAATCCGATTTTCAGAGAATATACGATCAATGTAAGTTTTAATGAAGGCGCACCGTGCAGGCTGTCGGCTTTTCCGAGAGTTATGACTATAGATACACAAAAGGAAAATCTCCCGCATTTTATTAAAACACTTAAAGACAGGGCGAAAAGTGTGAAC
Organism: Eubacteriales bacterium; assembly: GCA_045588615.1. Classification (GTDB taxonomy): domain Bacteria; phylum Bacillota; class Clostridia; order Oscillospirales; family CAG-272; genus RGIG7213. The sequence continues at coordinate 878 of JAZNEN010000267.1, read as the reverse complement.
AGTATTGAACTGAAAAATATTGACGGTACAAAGATACGCTGGCAATATTTCAGCGTGTATATTTATGCTATACTTTCGTTTTTGCCGGCAATTCTGATAATGATCTCAATTCTTGATATTAAGGCAGGTAAATTTGATTGGGCGAATGTCACAAACGGAATCTTGACAGAAGTTATTATTTTATCCCCGTTATTTTTGCTTTCTTTTGCAAACAGATTCATTTTCGGTAAAATTATATGCGTTGTGAATGAAAACGGACTGTATCTGGAAAATGATTTTATTCCTTGGGAAAAAATTAAAAAAATCGAATATCATCCTGAAATTCCCCAAAAGCACCGAGTAAACTTTACATATGCTACAGTTATGGTTGAGGATTCAAAATTCCATGAATATGAGCTTGATATAGTCCATTTTCCGATCTATGGATTAAGACGCATCAAAAAATATGCTCACGATATGAAAATTACAACATCGAGATCGCAAAAGATACTTATTGCAGTTATACTTCTTTTGCCCACATTATTCGGATTAATAGTTCCATTGGTTATGTAATTCAACAGGAGTCATCTTCATCATAAAAAATTAAGTTTTCTGTAAGCAAAAAATGTGATCGGCAGTATGTTTGATAATTTTATTTTCTGTGACAGAATAATCTTTATATCGGCATATTTAATTAACATACGGTGTAACAAAAACGCAATCAAAAATAAGCTTTGAAGTGTTATATTGAACTGAAATTAAATAAGAGCGTAATAAAAAGGGGTGGCTCATTTATGGAAATAACTTCCAAAATAAGTCGCCCCGTGTACTTTTTGAATATTTATTCTGTAGCTGTAGGGGAGTGCATTGCACTCCCGCTTTTAGTATATTTATACATT
>JAZNEN010000266.1:0-2807 GCA_045588615.1 Eubacteriales bacterium | reverse complement strand
ATTCTTGTCAAACAATTTTTGCCTTTCAATTTTGCGGGAGTTGTTGCAATGACATTGTGCTGTTTGGTTACGTTGATATTGCTTATTGTATTCATTTGCTTATTTGTTTTTACACACAGACTGTTTCGACAGATTGATCGTAATTTAAGCAAGGTCACAGAGAAAAACGCATCCGGTTTTTAAAAAGGTAACCTTACATACGAATGTGATTTTTGTGATGAATATAATTATGGAAATGGTTTCTATCCTGTTATAATAGTGTTATAAGCATACTACCAAAATTTCTTAAAGGAAGAAAATATGATTTTAGAGCAATCCAAGCTAATAACTGAAGCTGAAGAAGAGAAAATAAGACAGTTCAATTCTGTTCTTAATGGACTAAAAAGAGTTGATATTACATTAAGAAACGAGGAAAACAAAAGGAAAGATGCTATGTTTTCGCCGTTTACAAAAACCGCACCGTTATGTGAGGTTTGGAATTTTGTGGTGCTTGATACGGAAACGACAGGTCTTGATCCTGTGTGCAATGATATTGTAGAGGTCAGTGCTGTAAAATTCAAGGATTTTAAGCCTGTATCACTTTTTACAACACTTTTGAAGCCGAACGTTCCGATTTCCGAAAAGGCTTCGGAAATAAGCGGTATAACCAATGAAATGGTTGCAAATTCCCCGACATTTTCAGAAATAAAGTCATCGCTAAAGAATTTTATCGGAAATCTTCCGATAATTGCACATAATGCCTCATTTGATATCAAATTTCTTTACGCAAGCGGATTTGATTTTGATGAAAATACGGTGTTTTATGATACGCTTGCGCTTAGCCGTGAATATATAACATACTGCGAAAAAACAAAAGGCAAGCCGGCAAGCTATAAATTAGGTAATATCTGTAAAACTTGCGGTATATATTTTGACGGAGCACACAGAGCATCAGCCGATGCACTCGCCGCAGGATTGCTTTTTGTACATATTATGAAATCTGCAAAAATAAAGTGATTATCGAGGAATGAGATGAAAAACGGTATTATAATCACAAATGCATACACACAAATTAAGAGTGCGGAATATCAATCTGTACGTCTTTGTGAGGAATTTGAAAATTTAGGCATAAAAGCCAAAACGGTAAAAAATAATCAGTTTCCATGTATGATAAGAGACAGTGTGACTGTAAATGATTATGCAAAATACGACTTTGCAATATATCTTGATAAAGATAAATATATTGCCAAAATGCTTGAAAATAACGGCGTGCATCTGTTCAACTCAGCTGACTCTATTGCGCTGTGCGATGATAAAATGCTAACTCATATCGCTCTCTCAAACAAGGGTATCCCAATGCCCGATACAGTGCCGGGGGCGCTTTGTTACACAAGCGATGCCGTAATACCCGACGAAATGATAAAAAACGTGGCTTCAAAATTGGGATTCCCTATGGTGTTCAAGGAAAGCTATGGCTCACTCGGAAAGGGTGTGTATCTTGTAAATAATGCGTGTGAACTGAAAAATGCGATGGAAAAGCTCAAATGCACACCGCATATGTTTCAGAAATACATTTCGGAAAGCCGTGGGTGTGACATACGTATAATTGTAATTGGCGGTAAGTATCTTTGTGCAATGATGCGGAAAAGCGAAACGGATTTCCGTTCTAATATTGAGCTTGGCGGTATCGGTTTACCTTTTACACCGCCTGATGAATACATTGAAATTGCCGAAAGATCGGCACAAATTCTCGGACTTGATTATTGCGGCATTGATATTCTGATTGGTAAAAATACAGGACTTGTGTGTGAGGTCAATTCCAATGCGTTTTTCGGAGGCATGGAGAAGACAACAGGTATAAATGTTGCCAAAGCATACGCAGAATACATAGTGTCTAAAATATAAGATAATGGGTGCAAAATTATATGCACCCATTATTTTATTCTGCGTTTTCTAAAATTTCTATAAGCTCATCCCAATCGTGTATATAAAGATGATCAAAGTCGAGCTTTGCATCGTCAGGTCCTGCCCAGAGGTTTGCAGCAGATCGGTTATCATATCTTACAGGGAACATTCCTGCATTATGTGAACCCATGACATCACATACTGTATGGTCTCCGCAAAACCATATTTCATCAGGGAAAAGCCCTGATTTTGCGACCGCAAGCTCAAATATACGCTTGTGCGGTTTTCTGTAAACATATTCGCTTGAAGCGATGATAAATTCAAATTTGTTTTCAGGCAACAGTGCGTTTATACGCTCTTCGAGAAGTTTACCTGTAAAGCCTATGTTGCTTATAACGCCGCTTCTGATGCCTTTGCTGTTTATATATGATATCAGTTTATCAGCCTTTGGCATAATGTCACCGTATGATGTTGAAAACCAGAACAGTCTTTCGATTTCCTCTTGCGGTATGTCGAATTTAACACCAAGTGTTTCATACATAAGCTGCATAAAATGTCGTTGATTTATTTCTATACACTCATCTCTTGACGGCGAAAGGTCCTTTTCATATACCTGAAGCGCAAAATTATCTGCATCTTCCGCTGTTGCACCCCTCGGGTTTGAAATTACGTGTTCAAATACAGCTTTTTGACCTTTTAACGTGTTCCACCCCGCCTCATGTATAAGCGTGTTGCCGTAGTCAAACAGAATCATTTTCGGCTTTTTAAGCTTTTGCATTTATTTTTACCCTGTCACGAGGTGTTACGACTGCTGAATAGTTCGATTTATACGTAACAAAGCCGGGCTTTGAGCCGGAGGGCTTTTTTATATTTTTCACCTGTGTGTAATCGACCTCGACATTTTCTCCTTCCCGTTTTGTTGA
>JAZNEN010000265.1:0-6018 GCA_045588615.1 Eubacteriales bacterium | reverse complement strand
CACTCCCGCTTTTAGTATATTTATACATTTTGAAGCGGACGACCAATGGTCGTCCCTACAAAGTTTACCATATATTTCCTTAAATGAGCCAACCCCTTGCTTCACTTCTTCACGTCACGAGCCTGCGAGTGACACTTCACTAAGCCGTTCCCTCTTTTATCATCTGTGCTATCTCCTCTGCCAGCACCGTTGCCGAATATTTTGCTTCCTCAAGCGTATTGCCGTCAGTGCCAAACTCAAGCAACAGCGAAAGCTTTGAATACTGCTGATTGTATGTGCTTCTTTTCACGTTTATCGGACGGCAGAAATCTGTGTAATTATCTTCAAGCCTGTGCTGAAGTGCTACGGCGAAAGCAAGGTTTTCCTCCCAATCGGGGTGATCGTCGCCGAGACTGTTTGTTCCGACAACTGTCATGACCTGTGCGGCACGTTTTCCGTCAATTTCACATATTACCTTTGCCTTTTCGCCGCTTGACAGCTCCAAGCCGTCACGGTGAACGTCAAAAACGTACTTTATAGAAGGATATTTTTCAAGCGCATCGCGTATGACCTTTCCCGATGCCTTATACGAGTCATAATAATCGTCAACAGTAGTATCTATTGCAACGTCGTGATGGAGCACTTTTATGCCGTTTTTTTCAAGCACATCCGCCATTACCGCCCCTACTGCCACAACGTTTTCTTCATTGTTGCGTGAGCGTGTACTGTACGGATCATCCGGATCATCCGACAGCACACCGTCTGGTGTATACGCCTCTGTGCCGTGTGTATGTACGATAAGCACCGTGTATTCGTCGGTTTCTTTAAATTCCGGCAATTCAAAGCCGTCATAATCGTCTGCATCAAGCTCGTAATCGGAGCTGTTTTTGATGTACATCTTTCCGCCGTCTGATTCCCTTGCGAGTGATATCGGCACGATCGCCTTGTGTCCCTCGGGTACAAGATTGTAATTGAAGCCGTATATATCATCCGGCAAAACGTCACGGTTGAGGTAGTAATATTCGGAAAGTCCCAAAGGCTCCCTGTCCGCCGTGCCAAGAACAAAAGAAAGATCAAAAACACTTTCAGGCGGATCTTTCACCTGTTCTTCCGTCTTTGAATCTGTAGTATTCAGCGATGTCACCTGTTGTGTTTCGCTGTTTTCATGCGCAGAAAAAACATGTCCTGCGCCGTCCTCAAGTGCAAAAACAAGCCCCAGCAAAAGGCACAAAAGCGTCATCGGATACAATACATAAGAGCGTACCGCACCGAAAAACCTCTCCCTTTTTATCCCCCTTTGAATGTTTGCGCCCGTGTTCGGTTTTAAATTCAAAAAATCAATTTCCTTCTTTTTCATATACTTCCTCCTGATGCATTTTTTGTTTAAGTATATGAAAAGCAAAGATAATTTATTACACAGCATATATTGCAACTGCCGTATGTTCGTGATATAATGGTGAAAAATATATTTCGGAGATAGAGTATGAACGAAAAGGAAATACAGGGATTGCTGTCCGCAAATCCCGAAAAAAGATATAAAAGCTTTCTTTCGACCGTTGCTGATCGGAAAGAAGTATGGCTTCTTGCTTCAAACGGCGGATATACGTCCTTTGATACTGACGGATATATACATTTGTTGGTATGGCCGAGGCGTGAATTTGCGGAATTATTTAAAAGCGAAGGTGAAAAAGCCGTGTCAATGGAAATTCACGAATTTCTTGAACAATGTGCAAATGTTGAAGAAAATGTACGCTTTATGATATTCCCGACAAATGACAGCGCATATGTTGTAGATTCCGAAAAGCTTATATATGACATCTGCACGCATTTGAAATAAGTAGACGAAAGATAAAAATATTGTGTTGAGAAATCTGAGAAGTGGGCAAATAGATCTCGATGATGTGTTGAAAGATGATAACTCCCCAAATAAGTCGCCCTATGTATTTTTTTTGAATATTTATTCTGTAGGGGAGTGCATTGCACTCCCGCTTTTAGTATATTTATACATTTCGAGGCGGACGACCAATGGTCGTCCCTACAAAGTTTACCATATATTTCCTTAAATGAGCCAACCCCTGGCACGGCTACGAGTTGCGTGCAACTCGACGTGACGGAGGGATTGTAATGCAGAGAAAACACAATAAAGACATTGTTCCGATTGCCAAAATGCTACGCAAAGATATGACCAAAGAAGAAAAACACCTTTGGTATGATTTTTTGCGTACATACCCATTCCGATATTCTCGCCAAAACGTTCTCGGAAAGTATATCGCAGATTTTTACTGTGCAAAGGCAGGGCTTGTTATCGAGCTTGACGGTTCGGGACATTATACGGAAGAAGGAAAGCAATATGATGAAGAAAGAACAGCTTTTCTTAAAGAATACAAATTGACAGTTATCAGAATACCAAATACAGAAATACATAAAAACTTTAGAGGCGTCTGTGAATATATTGATCACCTCGTAGAACAATCCCTCAGTCAGCCTCTCGGCTGACAGCTCCCTTTACACAAGGGAGCCTTTTTTGTTCATCTATGCCTTGTCAATTTTCATTACAATGCATTTGCGGACACAAACACAAAATACGGCATACCTCTTTAAAGATATACCGTATTCTTGCAAAACTGCACTTTATGGTGTTTAGGGATTTATTTTTTTATTCGACCAAAAACCGTTTTGTGCTTTCGTCAGGGGCAGTCTTCTTCGGAAGCGTGACCGTCAGCACACCGTCTTCGTATTTTGCCTTGAGATTTGCTGTATCGATGTTTGACACGTCAAATCTTCTTTCGTATGTGCCGAATGAACGCTCACATCTTATCAGCTTGTTTTTCTCGTCTTTTTCCTCATGCTCGCTTTTTCTTGTTGCCTTTAATGTAAGGATATCACCGTCCGCTTCAAGAATTATATCTTCTTTTTTGAATCCCGGCAGATCCGTTACAATAACAAATTCGGCATCGGTTTCCGTAATATCCGTAGCGAAGAAATTTTTACAAAATCTTTTCTCGATCTCATAAAGCTCCGCAAAGGGTGAATATGCAGAAACAGTTTTACGTGAATAAGGTCTTAAATCAAACATGGTAATACCTCCTGTTTTATTTGAAATATTTTTTTGTTGGCACTTATGCAAAGTGTTTGTTAAAATTTTGCATATACGCGCCTGCCAACACGTATAATTATACTTAAAAAGATGAAACAGGCATTGTTATTCTATGTTCTTTTTGTTAATTTTAGCACTCTATATGCAAGAGTGCTAAAAAAGTGCGCTCTTATTTTTTTCTCGTCAATTATTGACAAACGCCCTTATAAATGATATAATCGAAATAAAGATTTTAATAATAAGGAGAAAAATATTATGGGTCTTATTAAAGCTTTGACAGGCGCAGGCGGCGGCGTACTTGCCGATCAGTGGCGCGAATATTTCTATTCGGACGCACTCGGCGCCGATGTTCTTGTAAAAAAAGGAAAAAAGCGTACATCTTCACGCTCATCAAACACTAAGGCTGAAGAAAATATAATCACAAACGGCTCAATAATCGCCGTTGCTGACGGTTAGTGTATGATAATCGTTGAACAGGGTAAGGTTGTAGAAGTTTGTGCCGAGTCCGGTGAGTTTGTATATGATACATCTACAGAGCCCAGCATTTTCTACGGCGGTCTGGGTAAGGGTATTCTTGATTCATTCAAGACTTTAGGCAAGCGTTTCACATTCGGCGGCGACACGGCAAAGGACCAGAGAATTTACTATTTCAACACAAAAGAGATCATGGACAACAAATTCGGCACTCCCTCACCGATAATGTTCGACGTGGTAAATAAAGAAATAGGCATCAGAAGAACCGTTCAGGTAAGATGTAACGGTATATATTCATACGTTATCGCAAACCCCATTCTTTTCTATACAAGAGTTTGCGGAAACGTCGAGGACGAATACAGACGCGATCAGATAGATGCACAGCTCAAGACTGAATTTATCGACGCTTTGGCACCTGCCTTCGGTCTGCTTTCCGAGCAGGAGCTCCGTCCTTCGCAGATCTCGGCAAAGACAAAAGAGCTGAAGGAAGCAATGAACGAAACGCTCAAGTCCGATTGGCTGGAAACAAGAGGTATTTCGATCGAAACCATCGCGCTCAATCCCATAAGCCTCTCAGACGAGGATATGAAGAAGATCAACGAGATGGAGGATGCTGTATCTTACGGTAAGAATGCATTTATGGCAAGCGGACGTATGACAACAGCAACAGCCAACGCTATGGAAGCGGCGGCATCCAATCCCAACGGTGCAGTAAATGCATTTATGGGCATGGGCATGGTCGGCGGAGCAGGTAACGCAGGCTTCGGCGCAGCTCAGAACTTCTACAATATGGGAGTTCAGCAGGAAGCGCAGAAGCAGGCTCAGGCACAGGCGGCAAACGCTTGGAAGTGTGCTTGCGGTGCTGAAGCAACAGGTAACTTCTGCCCCCAGTGCGGTGCAAAAAAGCCTTCATCTGAGCCGGCAAATACATGGAAATGTGCATGCGGTGCTGAGGCTTCGGGTAAATTCTGCCCCGAATGCGGCGCAAAAAAGCCCGAGGACGGCTGGACATGTACATGCGGTAATGTAAACAAGGGCAAGTTCTGCTCACAATGCGGTGCAAAAAAGCCTGCAGGCGCACCCCTTTACCGGTGCGACAAGTGCGGCTGGACACCTGAAGATCCCAAAAATCCCCCGAAATTCTGTCCCGAATGCGGAGATATCTTCAACGACGGTGACATCAAATAACGGAGCGATTTATGAGTGAAGAATTAAATCACGAAAATATTGCGGTAGAAAAAACCAAAGAAGAAACCGATAAAAAATGTCCCGCCTGCGGCGGTACGATGGAATTTGATCCCTCAAGCGGAGGACTTGTCTGCCCTTATTGCGGTTCAAAATATGAAATTGAAGCCAAAAAGGACGAAAACGATAAAACCGCGGCGCAGGAGCTTGACTTTGAAAACGCAGAAGCAAGGGGCAATTGCGACTGGGGCGTGAAAAAGAAGACCGTCATATGTAAGATGTGCGGTGCTGAGTCGATTTATGACGAGCTCGACCTTTCAAATGAGTGCCCGTATTGCGGTTCAAATCAGGTTATGCAGGAAAATGACGTCAATACACTTGCCCCCGGCGGTGTCTGCCCGTTCAAAATAGACAAAAAAAGCGCGGGCGAGCGTTTTAAATCCTGGATAAAGGGCAAGCTTTTCTGTCCGAAGGAGGCAAAGGAAAAGGCAAAACCCGAAGCGTTCAAGGGGGTTTATATTCCCGCGTGGACGTTTGACACCGATACCGACAGCCAATATACGGCACAGTACGGTAAGGAAAGACGTGTGCGCAACTCCAAGGGCGAAACACGTACCGTTATCGATTGGTACACCACATCGGGTACGTATAAAGAATTTATAAACGACAATTTGCAAATTGCAACAAAGCGTTACGATGCATCGATACTCAGGGCGATAGAGCCGTTCAATACAGAAGAAAATCTTCTGTATAAGCCCGAATACCTGACGGGATTCATTTCCGAAAGATATTCCGTCGGACTTGATGAGTCGTGGGAGTCGGCACAGGTAAACATCGAGAATATTCTCAGGTCCGGAATAACGGCAGAGATCAAGAGCCGTTATATGACAAGCCACGTGCGCAATGTTTCCGTCAGCACAGAATATTCAAACATAAAGTTCAAATATCTGCTTTTACCGATATGGATATCCTCCTTCAAATACAAGGAGAAGATATACAACTTTATGGTCAACGGCCAGACAGGTAAGGTCGGCGGAAAAACTCCTATTTCCCCCTTGCGTGTGGCTGTTGCCGTGCTTATCGCTCTTGCAATTCTTGCAGGTATCGCTTATCTTTACAACAGATAACAAAATTGCATTTATGGGGCTGTCCTGAAAACCAATAATAGCCCATACAAAAAAAGCATAACGAAAAAGCAAGCCCTCAAAAACGAGCTTGCCGAGTAAGAAGTATAAAAACGAATCAAGAAAGCGAGACAGAAAATCCCAACTTTTCGAGGGATT
>JAZNEN010000264.1:0-4492 GCA_045588615.1 Eubacteriales bacterium | reverse complement strand
TCGGCACAGAAAACAATAAGATAAACATTATTGCCGCAGATAAGAACAATGACGGAAAGATCAGCTCCTCCGAAATTGATTCGCTCATAAATCTTATCACAGATTAAAGGCATACAATAAACAAGCCGTGGCACGAAATATCTGCCAAGGCTTGTTTGACTGTTTCTTCTGTAACATATAAAAACAATAAGGTCGGTACATTCATACCGACCTTATTATGTAACTGAATTATTCTTCTACGATTTCAGCTTCGGGAGCGTTGTTCTTTACGCTTTCGATACCGTTTTCGCAGCTTGCCTTCGTCTTGTAGCCTTCGGATGTAGCGATAACTTCGCCGTTCTTTGCCTTAAGACGGAAGCGGAATTCGCCTGCCTTATCTTCGTACATTTCAAACTTGGGGTGCTTAACAGCAACTATGGGTTCAACTGTCTGGTCTTCAACTTCACCAACACAGTTGTTCTTTACGCTTTCGATGCCGTTCATGCAAGCAGCCTTTGTTGTGTAAACCTCAGATGTTGCAATAACCTGTCCGTTTGTTGCTTTAAGGTCAAACTTAATACCTGTCGCTGTTTTTCTTACTACAAATTTTCCCATATTTTTCTCCATCCTTAATTATATTTACCGGAAAATCCCGATAATTTATATTATGTCAGTATTATATCATACAATAAATAATTTGTCAAGGGCTGTGAAATATTGTATTTTTATGCATTTTCAGCTGTATAAAAGCAGTAAACAAATATTTTTTTACTTATTATATTGACAATGTCCGACTTTTGATATATAATACCAATGTTAAACATATTTAGGTGTGTGGTATTGTACCGCATGCCGAAGAAAGGATTTATTATTATGAAGAAGATTATTTCTTTCATTCTTGCACTTTCACTTCTTGCTGTATGTGCAGTTTCTTTCGCTTCCTGCGGAAAGGAAGATGAAAACGTACTTAAAATGGCTACAAACGCCGCATTCCCTCCCTACGAATTTTATGAGGGCGAAAAGATCGTTGGTATCGACGCTGAAATTGCTGAGCTTATTGCAAAAGACCTCGGCATGAAGCTTGAGATCGTCGACACAGAGTTTGACTCCATCATCACAGGTGTTACAGAAGGCAAATACGATTTCGGTATGGCAGGTATGACAGTTACCGAAGACAGACTTAAGAGCGTTAACTTCTCCACATCATACGCAAAGGGTGTTCAGGTAATCATCGTTAAGAACGATTCCCCCATCACATCAATCGACGACCTTTCAGCTGAAGGCGCAACATACAAGATCGGTGTTCAGCAGGGTACAACAGGTGACATCTACGCTTCCGATACTCCCGAAAAAGGAGGATTCGGCGAAGACAGAGTTACAAGCTTCAATTCCGGTGCTGAAGCAGTTCTTGCTCTTACAACAGGTAAGGTTGACTGCGTTATCATCGATAACGAGCCTGCTAAGTCTTACGTTAAGACATATGAAGGTCTTAAGATCCTCGATACAGAATACGTTGAAGAGGATTACGCTATCTGCGTAAGCAAGGAAAACGCTGACCTTCTTAAGAAGATCAACGATTCATTGAAAAAGAACACCGATAACGGTGAGATCCAGAAGATAATCGACAAGTACATCAAGGCTGATTCCGCTGAATAATTCTGTACTTTTGATTTGATTAAAAGGGGGTGCCTCACGGTCACCCCTTTTCTACTTTAAACGAGGTGGTATTTAATATGATGTTCGATGCTATCGGACAGTGGTTCAACGAACAGCGTGAACTGTTTATACTCAACTTTATTGATGAAAACAGATGGAAGCTGCTCCTGACAGGTCTTGGCAATACACTTTTAATAACTTTATTTGCAACGCTTATCGGCGTACTTTTAGGTATAATCGTTGCGGCGGTAAGAACAACGTACGATAAAAACGGCGAAGCTATGGCTTTCCACAAGAGTGCGGGATATTATATCCTCAAAATTGCAAATGCACTGTGTAAGCTCTACCTCACTATAATGAGAGGTACTCCTGTCGTCGTGCAGCTTCTTATTGCATATTTTATAATATTTGCTTCATCGGATAACGGTATAATGGTCGCAATAATCGCTTTCGGTGTGAATTCCGGTGCATATGTTGCCGAAATACTCAGAGGCGGTATTATGTCAATTGACAACGGTCAGTTTGAGGCAGGACGCTCTCTCGGCTTCAATTACCTGCAAACTATGATATACATAGTTATTCCGCAGGCAATAAAGACGGCGCTTCCTTCCCTGCTCAACGAATTTATCGCACTTCTTAAAGAAACATCTGTTGCAGGTTACGTAGGACTCGTTGATATAACAAAGGCGGGAGCGATAATCAGAGGAAGAACATTCTCTGCATTTATGCCTCTTATCGCCGTAGCACTTGTTTATCTCATCCTCGTAACGATACTTACATGGGCAGTTTCAAAGGTTGAAAGGAGGTTGCGTAAGAGTGAAAGATAACGTACTTATAAAGGTAGAAAACCTCAAAAAACACTATTTAGGCGGTAAAGTCAAAGCACTTGACGGAATAAACGCAGAAATCAAAAAAGGCGAGGTCATCGTTATTATCGGTCCTTCGGGAAGCGGAAAATCAACTTTCTTGCGTTCACTCAATCTTCTGGAGCTTCCTACAGACGGCAAAATAATTTTTGACGGAGAAGATATCACAGCGGCACACGTAAACATAAACCGCCACCGCCAAAAAATGGGAATGGTGTTCCAGCACTTCAATCTCTTCCCGAATATGACGATACTGCGCAATATGACGATAGCACCTACAAAGCTTCTCGGCAAGACGAAGGAAGAAGCTGAAACACAGGCTATGACACTTTTAAACCGTGTAGGACTCGCTGACAGATGCAACGCTTACCCCAGCCAGCTTTCCGGCGGTCAGAAGCAAAGAATTGCCATTGTACGTTCGCTTTGTATGTCACCGGAAGTAATGCTGTTTGACGAGCCGACATCGGCGCTTGACCCCGAAATGGTCGGTGAAGTACTTGACGTTATGCGTGAGCTTGCACGTGACGGAATGACAATGGTGGTTGTAACGCATGAAATGGGCTTTGCAAAAGAGGTCGGAAGCCGTGTGATATTTATGGACGAGGGCAAAATAATTGAAGAAGGTACACCTGAGGACATATTCCAGAATCCTCAAAGTGACAGACTTAAAAGCTTCTTGATGAAGGTGCTTTGACAATAAAATAAACGTGGGTATACCATAAAGCGGACAATTCGTGAATTGCCCCTACGACAAAAAGACAGAGTGCATTATACACTCTGTCTTCTTTTTGTTAATTTCATACGGAATATTTGTTTTTGTACATTTCGTACTTTTCGGAGAATGCGGTATTGATACCGGACTTGACTTCATCAAGATACTTATGCACACCCTTTTCGCCCGAAATATCAATAAGCGTTACGGCGATATTTGAGCAGTGGTCAGACACACGTTCAAAGTTTGTAAGCAAATCAGAAAGAACAAAACCAAGCTCTATTGTACAAGCACCGTTTTGCAAACGGTTGATGTGCTTTGTCTTGATGTCAAGTATAAGGTCATCTATACGTTCCTCAAGCGGCTCAACATCTGATGCCGCCAATAGATTATTTTCAGAAAATGCTCTGTATGTTATGTCGATTATTTCATCGAGAGCAAATTTCAATATACCTATTTCGTGATTTGCCTGCTCCGAAAAAGAAATCTTCTTTTCCTTCATCTCGATTATTGTGTCCACTATATTGACCGCATGGTCGCCGATTCTTTCAAAATCTCCTATCGCACGAAGAAGCTTTGATATCTGACGGCTATCGGCATCCGTTAAGTCTTTGCTCGAAAGCTTTACAAGATATGCGCCGAGCCGGTCCTCGTATTTATCTATCATACTTTCTGTTTCGTATACAAAATCAACAGTCTTTTTATCAAAATTATTGACCAATGAAAGCGCGCCCTTTATAGTCTTTACGGAAAGATTTGCCATATCAACAGTAACATCGTTACATTCGGGAATAGCGAACGAGGGGGTATTAAGCAGACGTTCGTCGATAAGGGGAGCCTCCACTGCCTTATCGTCACCCTTTACAACTACTTCCGCGATCTTGATAATAAGCTTGCTGAACGGTAACAACATCAGGGTCGTTGTAACATTGAATATACTGTGTACAACGGCAATTCCAAACGCATCAATTGCTGTATCAAGGAACGCAAGTTCTACAAGATAATCAACAATGCTGTATGCGGCAAGTATTACAACTGTACCTATTATATTGAACGAAATATGGATGACTGCAACACGTTTTGCGTTTTTGGTAACACCGATACTGGAAATAAGAGAAGTTACACATGTACCGATATTTTGACCCATGATTATCGGTATTGCCATAGCAAATGTGATATTTCCCGTCAAAGCAAGTGACTGAAGTATCGCACCAGATGCCGCTGAGCTTTGTATTATTCCCGTGAAAAGCGCACCTACAATAACGCCTATAACGGGATT
>JAZNEN010000263.1:0-3646 GCA_045588615.1 Eubacteriales bacterium | reverse complement strand
CATGGCTACGATCCGACTTTAGCGGAAGAAAACAGCAACCTCATCGTAAGAGCAGACGGCTTCGGCCACTTGGCAGGACTTCGCTTTGCAAAGGTCGATGAAGCGGCAAAGTTTGCAAAGATCCTCAACGATATGTGCGTTGACATTTCCGCGCAGCTTTACAAGGCAAACTGTCCTCCCGTTGTTCTTGTTAAGCCCCCGCTTATCGCTTCAAGATACGCTATGGACTTCCTCTGCGGAAAGATAAAAGAAGCTATCAAGCTTATGTAATACCGTGAGGTTTTAAATTATGTATGTACTTGGAATAGATGTCGGAACAACGGGAACAAAAACCGTTGTTCTCGACAAGGACGGAAAAATACACGGTCTTGCGTATAAGGATTATCCGATAACATCCGCCCCCGGCGGTATATCTGAGCAGAGTGCCGAGGACTGGTGGGATGCCGTAGTTTACACAGTAAGAGAAAGCACAAAGGAAATAGACAAAACAAAGATACTTGCTTTATCCCTTTCTACACAAGGTGCTACAACGGCGTTTGTTGACGGGAATTTCAATTCTATCCGCCCTGCCATTACTTGGATGGATATGCGTGCAACAGAGGAATGTAAGGTTCTTGACGATGCCCTCGGTGAGGACGGAATATATAACCGCTGCGGTTGGACGACAGACCCCGGCAGTGACGCTGCAAAGCTTTTGTGGGTGAAAAAGCATGAGCCTGAAGTGTTTGAAAAGACATACAGCTTTTTGTCAACGATTGAGTTCATAAACGAAAAGCTGACAGGACAAAATGTGGTAGACCCTACAAATGCATCGATAAGAGAATTTTTCAATATCAATACAGGCAAATGGGATAAAGACATACTTGATATTATCGGCATCGATGAATCAAGGCTTCCCCGTGTTATGCCGTCGGGTGCTTATATCGGCACGCTGACGAAGAAAGCCTCGGATACTCTCGGTATTCCCGAAAGTGTTAAAGTATATAACGGTGCGCATGACCAGTACTGCGCATCGATAGGATGCGGTGCGCTTTCAGCAGGTGATATGATGCTGTCAACGGGTACGGCTTGGGTGCTTCTCGGCATCAGTGATAAGCTGACGTACTCTAAGGCGCACATTGTTCCCGGTATTCACCCAAAGGCTGGGCTTTACGGAAATATTGCATCGCTTTCAGGCGTCGGAAACGCTATGAAATGGGTAAAGGACACATTTGAAAGTGATTATAAAACACTTGATATTGAGGCTGAAAAAAGGCTCGAAAGCGCAAAGGATATCATATTCTTGCCCCATTTTTCGGGCGCTTGCTTCCCCCGCCGTGACAGCGCAATGTCGGGCGGTATATACGGGCTTCGTCTCGGAAATGATAAGTACGATATCGCAAGAGCGCTTATGGAAGGTGTTGCGTTCAATGTCCGCGCAGGACTTGAAAAGTATGCGGAGCAGGGCGTTGATATCTCCTCGCTCAAAATAATGGGCGGTGCATCGAGAAGCGACCTGTGGTGCTCCATTGTCGGTTATGTTACGGGCTGTAAGATAACGAGAATGGAAAATGCAGAGGCTTGCGCTGTCGGCGCGGCATCAATAGCCGCTGTCGGATGCGGTCTTACCGACGGTTACGTGTCACTTTCAAAGGGCGAGGTCATGAACCTTGACGATGAAAAAATTTATGAGCATTACAACGAAAAATATAAAAAATATATCGCAATGTATGAAGCGGTAGAAAAGGCGGTACACAAATGATAGTAGATTATTTTGAAAGAACAAAGGTTGACGAGGAATTTTATAACGAGTTTATCAAGGACAGAATTCCCAAAAAGATCATCGATATGCACATTCATATCTCCGATGTTGAAATGCGTAAAAATTGCGTGGCTGACCCCACGGACTGGTCTAATCAGTGTAACTCCATAATGCGTTTCCAGGACTATGAGTTCTACCGTGATGCATTTTACCCCGATTCCGAGGTTGAAGCAAACGTGCTTCCCTGCGTTACAAGAGGACTTGATGTTGTTGCAAACAACAACTACCTGTCCGAGCTTAAAAAGTCAGGTAAGGCAAGATATGCTCACATGATGGTTGACCCCACGTGGGATGTTGAATTTACGGAAAAAATGCTCGTTGAGGGTGAATTTACAGGCTTCAAACCGTACCCCGACTTTGTTTCGGGTGTTCAGGGGGCTGAGATCGGTCTTCTTGATTTTATCCGTCCCGATCAGCTCGCACTTGCTGACAAGTACAAGAAGTCAATCGTGCTTCATTTGCCCCGTGCAGGCAGATTCCCGGATGACAACAATATCAAGGAGATCCGCTACATAAAGGATAAATTCCCGGATATAAAGCTTATCATAGCTCACGTCGGCAGATGCTACTCCATCGACTGGATAGTAAGAGCAACGGAAAAGCTCGGTGACGACCGCAACTACTTCCACTATGACTTGGCGGCACTTATCAATCCCGTAGTTCTTGACTACGTATTTGAGCATTATCCGCTTGACCAGATCATGTACGGTACTGACCTTCCCATATTCCTCTGGCACGGTAAGCGTCAGTGGACAGATGTCAAGTATATCAATATGCCCCGTGAGGATTTCCCATTCAACAAGCACATTGAAGGCCCCGAGGCTGAAGCAAAGTATACATTCTTCGTATACGAACAGCTCAAGAGCATTCTCGATGCTACCTACAAGGTAGGCGGCAGAAAGTTTGCTGAAGATATCTTCTATAACAACGCAGTTAAATTCTTGGGTTAAGAAAGGAAAAAGCAAAATGAGCAATCCTAAAATAGGTCTTTTGCCCCTTTATGTGGCGCTTTATGACGAAACAAGCCCCAAAAGACGTGTATGGCTTGAAGGCTTCTACCAGCAGATATGTATGGAGCTCCGCTTCAGAGGTATCGACGTTGTTGAAGCCGATACTTGCCGTATAAAGCCCGAATTTGAAAAGGCAGTATCCGATTTTGAAGCGGCTGATGTTGATGCGATAGTAACACTTCACCTCGCTTACTCCCCCTCGCTTGAATCCTCCGACGTGCTCAAAAATACACGTCTTCCCATAATCGTGCTCGACACAACACCTCACTATGAGTTTGACCATACGATATCCTCCGACAAGGTCGGTGCAAACCACGGTATCCACGGTGTTCAGGATATGTGTAACCTCCTTATCAGAAACGGTAAGGATTTCCAGATATTCGCCGGTCATTGGGATAATTCCACAGTGCTTGACGACGTTGCGGCTGCTGCTAAAGGTGCGAAAATGGCGAAGTCAATGAAAAATGCAAGGGTCGGACACCTCGGCGGTCCTTTCGAGGGTATGGGAGATTTTGCAATTCCCGCAGATGAGCTTGAAAAGACGATAGGCATGCAGGTGAAGACGTTTGTAGACGGTGAGCTTCCCATGGTATCCGAGGAAGAAATGGAAGCCGAATACAAGGCTGACTGTGAGCGTTTTGCGATGAACAGCGTTACTTACGCACAGTACAAGGGCTCCTGCCGTACAGCACTCGGTATCAGAAAATGGATAGAAAAATACGGTCTTACGGCATTCACTATGAACTTTATGGGCGTTGACGGCTCAACACAGTTTGACCATATGCCCTTTGCAGAGGCTTGTAAGGCGATGGGCAGAGGTATCGGATATGCAGGT
>JAZNEN010000262.1:0-2554 GCA_045588615.1 Eubacteriales bacterium | reverse complement strand
GCGTCTCCTTATCGATTTTCAGTATAACACCGCCCACCTTCTTGCCGTCAACAACGATTCGGTAGGTTTCGTTCTGCGGATCGTCAATGCAACGCTCAATAGTCTTTCGCGATATGATTTCACCGTCATCATCAATGTGATCGTCCCTCTCGCCAAACTCCTGCAGCGCGCCGTACTTGAACGACCATTGATTATCAAGAATAAACTGCTCGCGGTCGTCCGCCGTTAAAGGAATAAGCTCAACCTTCGTGTTTTTCATAAAAGCCTCCTAAAAAACAAAAATACCCGGCAACGCAAAAAAGCGTAAACCGAGCTCACTCGACATCTTATCTGACAGGCGGCCTGCAAGCATATGCTTACGATCCCCTACACTACGGTGTACTGTCCTCCGATGACTTACATAAATATTATATCATAAAAACCTCGAAAAGTCAATCCCCACCTGCAGTGAAGAATGGGGCTGTCGCAAGTCGGAATTAATCCGGCTTGCGACAGCTTTCACATGAAAAAGAAGGAAAAATCGGGAAACCAACTGTAAACAAGCAGTAAAAAAGGCACACAAAGATAAGGGTGGGTTAAAATCCATCCTTTTTGTGTGTATTAAAGTATAATAAGGTTTCGTTCAGACTACCTTTACATCAAATAAAGATTCACCAAAACGCCCGATTTCGATTCTGGCGCAAAGTTTACGGATATTGTAGGCAAATGCAAGAAGAAAAAACTGAGTTTCAGTCTTGTGTTTGCCTCGTGTCAAAAATCTTCTGAAGCCGTAATCCTCCTTGATTACACCAAATGCTCCCTCCACCTGTATCGATCTGTTTACCCGAAGCTGTATTCCTTCAGGTGTATTGATACGTTCAGTTGCTTCACGTTTCTGTCTTGCGAAGTTTTGAGAGACAGATATCTTTCTGTTTTCGTACTTGCCTTTAAAGCATTTCTCACGGTGGGGACATCCCGTACAGCTTTCGCAAATATAGTTTTGCTTCACCGTTTCATATCCGTTTTCGCTCTTTGACTTACTGTCGTAGGCGTAGCAGAGCTTTTTACCGCTCGGACAGGTAAAGCTGTCATTTTCGGGATCGTAGGGCATGTTCTCAACGCGGTATATATCTTTCCTGAACTTACGGGTCTTTTTTACCTCGTAATCGGCGGGCTTGATGTATGCGCTCTGTTCGTTCTTTTCAAGATAAGTATAGTTTTCCTCACTTGCATATCCCGCATCCGCTACGATGTTTTCGATCTTATGACCACATTTGTTCTGTACCCTGTCGAGAAAAGGCGACAGAGTTGTGGTATCTGTGGGATTCGGGAACAGACCGAGGCCTATGATATACTCGCTTTCTACGCCGATCTGTACGTTGTATGCAGGCTTCAGCTGACCGTTCCTCATATGGTCTTCCTTTAGACGCATGAAAGTTGCGTCGTGGTCGGTTTTTGAGTAGCTTTTGCGCTTGCCGAGAGTGGTCCTGCTTTCTGTGTACCCCTCTTTACGCTCGTAAAAGTCGCTAAGAAGCTCAATATCACGTTGAAGCTGTGTTTTGTGCTTGCCTCTTCCGCTTACAAAGTTGAGGTTTATCATATTCGCCAAACAAACCAAGTATGACAGACAGTCTTCAAGAGAAATATCTCCATCCAATGCATACCTTTCGGCAACTTCCGGGACTTCCTTGGCTATTCGCACTTCCAGTTTTTCAAGCTGTTTTGCCACTGCCTTTGACCACACGAACGTGTATCTGTTGGCGTTGGCTTCGATCTTCGTACCGTCTACAAACATATTTTTGTATGTAAGCTCTCCCATTTGATACAGCTTCTCTGTAAGCTGATAGAAAAGATCTTCCATCACTCCTGTAAGGCGTTCGTTTTGAAACCTCGCGATGGTACTATGATCCGGTACAGGTTCATTCTGCAAAATCCACATATAGCGTATATCGTGACGGCACGCTGACTCTATGTCCCTGCTTGAATATATTCCGTTCATGTACGCATATGCGAGCACTTCGAACATTGTACATGGATTTACTTTTCTCCATTTACGAACATATGCACCGTAAAGTTCGCTGTAGTCAAGTTCATCGCATATCTCTACAAGTTTTCGCACCGGTTCCTTCTCATCAATTTTTATTTCATAATTGAAGGGTAAAACTACTTGATTTCTGTCTCTCATTGTGGTATACTATCCTCGCTTTTAGGGTTGGTTTTGGTGCAACTTAATTATACCATAAAAGCAATGACCGGGCTATCCTTTTTTCGGATAACCCGGTCTTTTTTTGCAGAGCTTAGTGCGACAGCCCCTTTCTTGACAAACACTGCTTTAATATTTATTTGTAAGCTTTATCTTAGTGCTTGAAGTGGCGCTTGCCGGTGAATACCATCGCAATGCCGTACTTGTTGCAGGCATCAATGGATTCCTGGTCACGGATAGAGCCGCCGGGCTGAACGATTGCGGTGATGCCTGCTGCAGCCGCGCTTTCAACACAGTCGCTGAACGGGAAGAAAGCATCAGAACCGAGAACAGAACCCTTAGCTCTCTCGCCTGCGTACTTGATAGCAATAT
>JAZNEN010000261.1:0-5656 GCA_045588615.1 Eubacteriales bacterium | reverse complement strand
TGATCCGCAGACAAGGAAAACACTATGGTGTGTTATTGAAAATCTGCGCGAAACAGAAGGACTTACAGTGCTTCTTACCACTGATTATATGGAAGAAGCCGCAGATTCAGATATGATAGTTATTATAGACAGCGGAAAGATCGTTGCCAAAGGAACACCTATTGAGCTTAAAAATAAATATACAAAAGATACTGTAACTCTTTTCGGTATTACTGAAGATGAAATCAAAACACTCGGTATGCCGTATATTTTTGACGGGGTATCCTATAAGATCTTTGTTGAAAACACAAAAGACGCCGCAACTCTTATTTCAGAAAACAGGGAAATATTTAAGGACTTTGAAATAACAAAGGGCAAAATGGATGATGTTTTTCTTGCTGTAACAGGTAAGGCGCTTCCCGGAGGTCTTTTGAAATGAATACACTGTTATATGTAATAAAAAGAAATGTAAAAATGTTTTTCCTTGATAAAGGAATGTTTTTTACCTCTTTGATAACTCCGCTTATTCTGCTTGTGCTTTACGCAACATTTCTTTCTGATGTTTACCGTGACAGCTTTATATCGGGGATGCCCGAGATGTTCAAAATTGAAGAAAAACTTATAAACAGTGCAGTTGCAACACAGCTTGTGTCATCTTTGTTGGCGGTAAGCTGTATTACCGTCGCGTTTTGTTCAAATTTACTTTCTGTTCAGGATAAATCAAATAAAACGCTTAACGATTTCACAGTGTCGCCTGTAAAAAGCTCAACTCTTTCACTCGGTTATTTCATAGCTACATTTTTGGTGACGATAATTATATGTTTTATCACGATGGCGGCCGGGCTTATGTATATATACATCAAAGGCTGGTATATGTCAGTCGGTGATATCGCACTGATGCTTGGTGATGTTTTGATACTTTCATTGCTTGGAACATCTCTTTCGTCTGTTGTCAGCTTTTTTCTTTCAACACAGGGCCAGATGTCTGCTGTAAGCGCTGTCATAAGCGCAGGCTACGGATTCATTTGCGGTGCGTATATGCCTATCTCGCAGTTTTCCGAGGGACTGCGCAATGTGCTTTCATTTTTGCCGTTTACCCACGGAACGTCGCTTATAAGAAACCATACGATGCACGGGGTTTTTAAAGAAATGGAAAGCTCAGGTATTCCGAGTGAAGCTATAACTGCCCTCCGTGACACGGTCGACTGTAATATATATATTCAGGACAGGCTTGTAAGTACAAATGTTATGTATATTGCCGTCATTTCTTCGGTACTTGTATTCACAGCAGTATACGTTTTATTAAATGTTTTTTGGAAAAAAATAAAAAACAACTAAGGAGTTTTTATGATCCCGGCACTTATTATTTTTTTAGCCACATACGTTCTTATGCTTGTATTCAGCAAACACAGGTGTTATATCGCGCTTGCATCAGGTATCCTTTTTATCGCTCTCGGAATGCTTCCGCTTGGAGATATAATCGGAGCACTTGATTTTAATGTCATACTTATGATTGCGGGTACTATGGGTCTTGTTTCGCTGTTCATTGAAAGTAAAATGCCGTCACTGCTTGCTGATATTCTTATGGAACGCGTCAATACAGTTCGGATGGCGGCAGTTGCGCTCTCGCTTTTTGCGGGTGTTATATCTGCATTTGTTGACAATGTTGCAACTGTTTTGATGGTCGCGCCCATTGCGCTTGAAATTTGCAAAAAGCTTAAAACAAATCCTGTTCCTGTTATAATTGCAATTGCTGTATCTTCAAATCTTCAAGGTGCGGCAACGCTTGTCGGTGATACAACGGCGATAATGCTTGGTTCCTCGCTTGATATGAGCTTTGTAGACTTCTTTGTATACCAAGGAAAGCCAAGTATATTTTTTGCTGTTGAGCTTGGTGCTATTGTTTCCGCATTAATACTCTATATCCAATTCAACAGTAAAAAAGACCGTATACCTAAGTCTGAAACACGTACAGTTGTTACTGATTATCTTCCTACAGTTCTTTTGTGTGCGGCGCTTGTTCTTCTTATTGCCGCATCGTTTATTCCCGAAAAGCCTTATGTAACAAACGGTGTTATCTGCTGTGTTCTCTTTGTTATCGGACTTATCGTGTCATTTGTGAGAAAAAAGAAGTTTTCGGCAGTTACGGCACATCTTAAAGAAATAGATTTTGAAACGATAGGTATCCTTGTCGGTCTGTTCCTCATGATAGGCGCTATTACTGAGCAGGGTGTGATAGATGCCGCGGCTGACCTTCTTGCGAAAGCAGGCGGCGGAAATCTGTTCTTGCTTTATACGATAATTGTATGGGCTTCGGTTGTGATCTCTGCGTTTATAGATAACATACCGTATGTTGCAACGATGATACCTGTGCTTATGGGGCTTGCCACAACTTTAGGAGTTGATCCCACGCCGTTTTTGTTCGGTCTTCTTTCAGGTGCAACGCTTGGCGGTAACTGCACACCTATTGGCGCATCTGCAAATATTACGGGTATCGGTATACTCCGCCGTGAAGGATATGAAGTCAAAAACAGCGATTTCTTCAAGATAGGAATACCGTTTACACTTGCGGCAATAATTCCTGCGTACATTTATATCTGGCTCATATACGGAATTTAATATTAAAAGCGTTGTCGGTCTGACAACGCTTTTAATATGCTTATTTGGTTATCTTGGATAAAAAATCATTTATTTCTTGCGTGGCCTTCTTTTCTTTTCTGGCAAATGCGGAATTTATTGCACTCTTACCGCTGTTTATCAGAGTTGAATAATCCGATGCAATATCTCCGAATCCGCATATTATTCCGAGGTCATACGTTCTGTTTGCAAATATAATGCGGAGCATATCAACAGATTCATCATCACGTGTTGATTTACCCATGATTGCTTTTTCGATGAATTGAGGCGTTATGTGCTTATAGCCGAGATAAGCCATTGCTTCAAGGGCATAGCTTGCAAAATATCCGCCGTCACGCTCTTGCTCGGATTTTGGTATACCTACAAATGAGCCTGCGGGATTGACGAATGTAATGTAATTTTCCTGCTGTTTATCGTATTTGGGTAAGGGAATTATTCCGAAATCTGTGTCCATGTCACGCAGTTTAATAACAGCATCAAGTGTTTCGGCAAAGAACAGCGCACGGTCTTCCTGGAATGCCTCTATCGTTATTTCGTGAGCTAAAGGATTTACACTTATCCAATCGTGTGCATTTATCGTTTTGTTTTCTCTTTCCTGAATATCAACTGTTTTTTCTGCAACGCTCAATATTTTTTTCATTTCAGCAGTATTGATTATCGGAATGTCGTCGGAATCTTTTGTAACAAAACGCAGACCGCACGAATAGAAAAGTCCGAATGCGTTATCATTATGTGTTGCAAGCGCATATGTGTCCGTATGATCCCATATACTGTCTCCGTTGTCAACGGAGATGTTTAAAAGCAATTCATTGAATTTGTCTATTGTCCATTCGTTGTCACGCACAAGCTGATAAAGATCCGGAAGATCATTTGCCAATGCCATTTTTTTGTTAAAGGTCAGTACCCAGGAGGCGAGCTCCTCCATTGTGAGAATATCACCTGTCGTGAAGAAAAGTTGATTTGATATCGACAAAAGCTCTGGCACATTCTGATCCCAATAGTGTTTCGATAAATCAAGGTTTTCCGCTTCAAACAAGTCCATAAGGTCACCGTTTGCGGCACTTGTCGTGATCTCTGACTGAAGTGCAAATACGGCATTGTAAGCGTTATCACCGGACTGTATGCTTGTGTGCAAGTCAGATGTTGTCGAAGTGCTTATATGAGGTACAATGTTTATTCCGTAATCTTCCTTCATGATCTGCACACGCTGATATATTGCGCTTTTTACGCCGTCGTCTGAATCCTCTTCAAGAAAAAAGTCTTCATTGTTTGCCCACAGTGAACCCGGACCGCCTTCGCAAAGCACCACGAAATCACGGTTTTCATAAGCTTCTGCAGGAAGCTCAATGGTGTAGTTTTTATCTTCGTTGCTCTCTTCGACTTGTGCGGTGTGAAAAAGCTCATATGTATCCTGTGAATTATCGGCGCAGGCTGTTATAAAAGGAAGCATCATAAAGCATGCCAATGTGAAGGATAAAAGTTTTTTGTGTTTCAATTCAGTTGCACCCTTTCCTTGTTTCAGATGACATAATTATAATTTATTTCTTTTGTTCTGTCAAGGTTTTAACGGGAATTTGTATTTTGCGGTAATTAAATATGTTTTATACCGTAATGTGAAATTTACATTATATCAAACTTGCAAAAAATCATCGCTTCTTGGATGCTATGGGTGTTAAAATGTGTTAACTTTTGATAAAATGGTGTTAATTTGAGATATTTTTGCAATTTGCGGGTGTTTCAAATAACATTTTTGTTAAAATTATTGCATTTGCTATTGACAAAATCAAACCTGTTTGATATACTTATTCCAATACAGTCTAAATCACTGTAAATATTTAAAAAATGACTTGAAAAACCAGGAGGATTACTGTATGGATTTGTCATTCTTAGCACCGATAGGTGCGGTCATCGCCTTGCTTTTCGCTTTTTACAATGCGATGAAGGTGAAAAAGGCTGATGAAGGCAGTGAAAAGGTAAGAGAACTTTCAAAATCAATAAGCCAGGGCGCAAATGCGTATCTGAAAAGACAGTACAAGACTGTCATAATTTTCTTTGCTTTTGCATTCGTTGCGCTCCTTGTGCTTTCATTTATCAAACCCGAAGGAAATACACTTATTTCAAAGTACACACCGTTTGCATTCATTACAGGCGGTACATTCTCGGCACTTTCCGGTTATCTTGGTATGAAGATCGCCACAATGGGTAACGGCAGGACAACAACTGCAGCTCAAAAAAGCCTTAATAAGGGCTTGCGTGTTGCATTCTCTGCGGGTTCTGTTATGGGATTTGTTGTTGTAGGTCTCGGACTTCTTGATATTTCTATCTGGTATCTTTTGCTCAGATTTGCTTTTGGTCTGACAACGATAGAGATTGCTGCAAACATGATAACATTCGGTATCGGCGCATCGACAATGGCGATATTCGCACGTGTAGGCGGCGGTATCTTCACAAAGGCGGCTGACGTCGGTGCTGACCTTGTCGGTAAGGTTGAAGCAGGTATTCCTGAGGATGATGCAAGAAACCCCGCAACTATTGCCGATAATGTTGGTGACAACGTAGGTGACGTTGCAGGTATGGGCGCTGACCTTTATGAGTCTTATGTAGGTTCTATCATTTCCGCACTTTCACTTGCAGTTGCGGCAGGTTTTACATCATTTGATAAAATGGTGCTTCCGTTGCTTCTTGCAGTCCTCGGTGTTGTTTGTTCTGTTGTCGGTACATTCTTTGTACGTTGCGGCGAAAGTACAGATCAAAAGGTTCTTCTTTCCGCACTAAGACGCGGTACTTATATAAGTGCTGTTTCATTCGCAGTAGGTGCGTTCCCCCTTATTTGGTTTATTCTCGGTAAAGAGCATATAGGTATCTATGGCGCGGTTGTTTCGGGTCTTCTTGCAGGTGTTCTTATCGGTTATTTCACAGAATATTTCACATCTGACACATATAAGCCCACACAGAAGCTGGCAGCAACTTCCGAAACGGGTTCCGCAACGATAATCATCGGCGGTTTCTCTCTCGGACTTAAGAGCTGTGTTGCTCCTAT
>JAZNEN010000260.1:0-2704 GCA_045588615.1 Eubacteriales bacterium | reverse complement strand
CACGGTGCGTGCAATAATAGCGGTAGGCTTACCCTTAACCTCACGTGCTTCCTTAAATGCCGCCTCTATGGCGTCGAAGTCGTGACCGTCAATGGTGATAACGTGCCAGCCGAATGCACGGAACTTATCATCGTGGGGAGTGGGATTCATTACCTCGTAAATGCTGCCGTCGATCTGCAGACCGTTGAGGTCAAGCACAACGCAAAGATTGTCAAGCTTGTAGTGTGCGGCAAACATAGCCGCCTCCCATACCTGACCTTCGGCAATTTCACCGTCACCGAGTACGGCATATACACGGAAATCCTTTTTCTGAGTCTTACCGCCGAGTGCCATACCGCACGCCGCTGAAATACCGAGACCGAGTGAGCCTGTTGACATATCAACACCGGGTGTGTGCTTCATATCGGGATGACCCTGCAAAAAGCTTTCGATATTACGGAACTTAACAAGCTCCTCCTTAGGGAAAAAACCCTTTGCCGCAAGTGTTGCATAAATTGCGGGAGACGCATGGCCCTTTGACAGAACAAATCTGTCACGGTCTTCCCACTTGGGATCGTCCGTCTTTACGTTCATTTTTTCAAAATACAAATACGTCAAAACATCTGCAATAGAAAGAGAACCGCCGGGATGTCCCGAGTTTGCGGAATACACCTGAGTTACGATATCACGGCGGATACCGTTTGCGATCTTCTCAAGTTCTGAAATCCTTGCCTTATCCATCATTTATCCTATCTCCGGCGCATAGTATTTTTGATACCGCCTCCGCCGGTGGGCGTATATCTGTGTAACTGTTTACAGTTTACACCATTTTTTATCGTTTGTCAATAAAAACGCGTGTATTTTATCGCGCGATTTGTAAATAATTTATTAACATTCGTATTTTTTTGCGTTCTTACCGCAAAACTATCCTTTTTATTATATCACATAGAATGTGAAATTACAAGTATTAATAACAATTTATTTTTCAATATATTAATACGTGCTTTGACAAAAAAGCACGCCCTTGAATATACTTTCTGTAAAGGAGGTTTTATATGGACAACTGCAAACATAATTTAAATATGCCCGGATATATGACAGACTCACTGGGCAGACCTATTACAAACGATTCAAACACACTTACTGTCGGTGAAAACGGTCCCGCCGTTTTGGAAGACGTAAGATTTATAGATAAAATGGCACACTTTGACCGTGAGCGAATACCTGAGCGTGTAGTTCACGCAAAGGGCGCGGGAGCATACGGCGTGTTCAAACCGTACCAAAGCATGAGCAAATACACAATGGCAGACTTTTTGCAGTCTCCCTGCAAGCAAACTGATGTTTTTGTGCGGTTTTCAACGGTCATCGGCGGACGCGGCTCTGCCGACACCGTGCGTGACCCGAGAGGCTTTGCCGTAAAATTTTACACAGATCACGGAATATATGACCTTGTTGGAAACGACATCCCCGTTTTCTTTATAAGCGATGCCATCAAATTTCCAGATGTCATACATTCGCTGAAGCCCTCACCCGACACAAATCTGCGTGATAATCAAAGATTCTGGGATTTCGTTTCTCTGTCACCTGAAGCGGCACACATGATAACGTGGCTTTATTCCGACAGAGGCACGATAAAGGACTACCGCCACATAGACGGCTTCGGTGTAAACACATTCGTGTGGGTAAACGCAAGGGGCGAAAGACGGTATGTAAAATACCATTGGAAGACACAGCAAGGGCTTGAAACGATATCACGCCAGGAGGCTGAATATTTAGCAGGAGCCGATCCCGATATTGCTGTGCGCCTGCTTTATGAGTCAATAGAGCGCGGCGACTATCCGAAATATGAGCTTTGCGTTCAGCTTATGACAGAGGATGAAGCCTCACATCAAAGCTTCAACATACTTGATGACACCAAGGTGTGGAGTGAGCGTGACTTCCCCCTTATCCGTGTCGGTATGATGACGCTTAACAGAAACCCGAAAAGCTTCTTTGCGGAGGTTGAGCAGTCGGCATTCTGCCCTGCAAACATAGTGCCGGGCATTGAGTTTTCAAATGACAAAATGCTTCAGGGCAGAGTTTTCTCGTATCTCGACACACAGCGGTACAGAATAGGCACAAACTTTGCACAGCTTCCTGTCAACCGTCCGAAATTCATGCCAGAAAACAACCAGCGTGACGGTGAGATGACGTATATTTTCAATCCCAATCCGATAAACTATTCGCCGAACAGTCTTGCGGGCAACCGCCCCGAGGTAGCACAGATGAAAACACCCAAGCCCGTTTGTGCACAAGGAAGTGTTGAACCGCATCCTGTTATACCGCCTGATTATTTCACTCAAGCGGGCGAAAGATACAGGAGCATGACAGAAAAAGAAAAGAACACGCTTGCCGATAACATCGCCGTTGAGCTTAAGCTCTGCAGGCACGATATCATAAAACGTGTGCTTTCATATTTTGAAGCGGCGGATAAGGATTTTGCGCTCCGTGTTTCCGCCGCCATGCGTCCGAAATGTAAATAAATTCTCAGGAAAGACCGCCTGCGGCTATGTAGTCAGCTACCAAGTCGCGGGCGAAAATACTTTCGCTGTACATTTCAACCTCACGAAGATTGTTCGGTGCATACTGGGATGTATACGTATCTGTAACGATATAGTAGATTCCACTCGGATCTATACTGCTTTCGAGTCCGTCCTTGTAATACACGAAATAATTTGAATTGTTT
>JAZNEN010000259.1:0-1613 GCA_045588615.1 Eubacteriales bacterium | reverse complement strand
TTTCCCGCTTCTCGGAATTTTCGTTGTTACATATATAATGAAGACTTTCAGTAAGCAAAAACAAAAAATGTAATCAAATAACGCAATCGGCTGTAAAAACCACGGTTTTTACAGCCGATTGCGTTATTTGATTAGGCATTTGGAAAACCCTTTCCGCTCAAAAAAGCACGCGGTGTCATCCCGACGATGTTTCTGAAGGTGTGAATGAAATGCGAGTCGTCGCAGAATCCGCAAAGTTGGGCGACCTCCGATATGCTGTGCCCTGCAAGGAGCAGAAGCTTTGCGTTGTTTATCCTTGTGAGCTGAATGTACTGCTTTACGGTGACGCTCGTGCTGTTCTTGAAATCGGCGGTGAGCTTGGCACGGCTGACGAAAAAGATATTTGCAAGCTCTTCGGTGATAATAGTCTCTCCAAAGTGATGGCAGATGTAATCCATAACCTTGCTGATGTATGAGAGCTCATCAACCATAGAGTGGATTTTGTTGTCTTCTACGTCGGCGCACAGCTTGTTTAAGATGAGGGCAAGCTCAAGCTCGGCGCGTATATGCTCCTTTGCCGTAAAACTGTGCCATAAATTGTCAAACATCGCCTGCATACAAAGCTTTAGCTCATCTCCAAGCTCGATAACAGTCATTGAGCTTGAGAGAAGCCTTGAAAAGTTGGGAATCCATGGTGAAAGACGGTTTACAAAATCGGTGCTGAAATTAACAACGTATCTTTCGTATCTGCAATTTCCCACGGTATTAGCGCGGTGAAGCATAAAGGGCTTGTGTATAAGAATACAGGGGGCTGTAACGGTCATGCTGTGAACGTTATTGTCAACCGAAAGAGTGCCGTCGATAACAAAAAGCATTTCGTATTCGACGTGCGTGTGCATATGTGACGCGTTAAAACCGTCAGACAGGGTTTTTTCCATGTGAATTCTGTTCAAACCGGTTTCTTCAAACGTTCCTGAAAGCGAATTCATTTTTCCTCCTATTAATTATATCTCCTGTATATTTTCTAACATATATTCTCCTTTTTGTCAAGAGAATATTAAAAATTGTTCTCTCGGCGGAGTGTTTTGTTAACAAAATGTATCCAAATAGCAAAATTTACAATTTATTCGCCTTGCTTTGTACAATTATTATATCGGTGTTAATCGCTCGTGTGATAGAATAGTAATGAAATAATATAATGGAGGTATAGTTATGAAACTTACATTCAAAATCATTGCAGTTGCCGTTCTTTCCGTTGCTATGCTTTGCACAATGGTAAGCGGCGTATTTGCAGCAGACGCATCTGCAGCAGCCGTTGATACGATCACCGTTGACGGAGTTAAGGAAGCAGCTTGGGATAACGTTCCCGAGTATACGCTTGAAAATGAAGTATGGGGTGATTCCAGAGGAGATGCTACAACCAAGTTCGATTCCAGCGAAGTTAAATTCCGCGTGGCTTACACAGCTGAGAAGATCTACATGCTCTTCACAGTGGAAGACGACGTATTTATCAATGCGGCGAGTGAATCCAACTGGAAGAATGACTCCATCTTCCTGTATATCAGCGAAGACGGACAGGACAGATCTCAGACTTCCGACAAATCGACGGTTATGGCAGTATATCTTGAGGAATA
>JAZNEN010000258.1:0-1743 GCA_045588615.1 Eubacteriales bacterium | reverse complement strand
AAGGGCGCGTCCATCGTCTATAGTTTTGCGAAGCGCCTTATAAGTTTCCTCAGAAAGTCTTTCTTTCATTGCAGAGTCATTAAAAACCATGCAGCCGAATATTTCGGGTATATTTGAAACAGACATATCAAATTCCTTTCGATATATTTCTCTCTGATACGTATTTTATTGATCTTTGTCAGAATCGCTGTTGTGTTTTATGGCTAACGGTGAAACATACTTATATCTTGGTTTGCCTTCTCGGATCTCCATGATCTCAGCACGCATTTTTTCATATTCCGCCATATTACTCAAAATATATTTTATCGTTTCGATCCGGAATAATTCTTTTTCATCTTCTTCTGTGATGCCATCGTTAAGTATCTCATTCATACAGCTTCGATCCTTCAATTCATTATTCTTCTCTTCTGTACGTATACATCGTTTCGTATGCTTTTTCAAGCAGTCCTTCAACATCTATGCGTTCCTCCTGCGCTATTACCTTTGCCATTTCCGGTCTTGTTCTCGGATGGCGCGGGGTAAATACCGTACAGCAGTCCTCATACGGAAGCACAGATGTTTCATACGTGTTTATCTTTCTTGAAATTTCAACTATTTCTTCTTTATCAAGTCCTATGCAGGGACGGAACACAGGCATACTCACAACACTGTCTGTAACGCAAAGTGCATCCATTGTCTGCGATGCAACCTGACCGATGCTCTCACCCGTTACAAGTGCTGAGCATTTGAACTCTTCGGCACATCTTTGTGCCAAACGCATCATAAAGCGGCGGAGAAGCAACGTAAAATAATCCTCATCGCACTTATCACGCAAAACCTCTTGAATCTCCTTTACGTTGATAACGTGGAGAGTTGTATATCCGTTATATTCGGAAACAAGCTCTGCAAGCTTTGCGACCTTGTCAAGCGCTCTTTCGCTTGTATATGGGTATGACTCAAAGTGAAGCGCCTCGATCTTAACGCCTCGCTTGCATATCATATGACCTGCAACAGGACTGTCTATACCGCCTGACAGAAGCAAAAGCGCACGGCCGTTTGTGCCGACAGGCATACCGCCTGCGCCCTTTTCCTGATCCGGATGTATAAACGCCTCATCGTCACGTATCTCAACTCTGATTATCTCATCGGGATTTCTTACATCGACCTTTATTCCTCTTACCGTTTCAAGCACGGCACCTCCGCACTCATCACATATCTGCGGAGATGTAAAGGGAAAACGCTTGTCTGCACGCTTCGCCTCTATTTTAAATGTTTTACAGCCTGCAAGCATATCGGGTGCGCACTGTTTAAGCGTGGAAATTATGCTGTCCATATTTTTTTCGCACGTTACCGCACGGCTTACACCGACAATTCCGAATATCTTTTTGCACGCTTCATACGCGCCGTCAATATCGCAATCCTCATTCTTAGGCGTTACCGTAACTGTGCTTTGTGCACGGGTGACTTCAAAATCACCGTACTTTTTCATTCTGATCCTTATGTGTTTTGCAAGGGTCGCCTCAAATGAGCTTTTGTTAGCACCCTTAAGTGCGATCTCTCCGTATTTAAGCAGTATCTTTTCCATCATGCGTTATTCTTCTTACTCTGCGCTTTGAGTCTTAACGAATTATCAAGTATCTTCTTACGCAGTCTTATTGATTTCGGTGTTATTTCTATAAGCTCATCATCCGCAATAAATTCTATTGCTTCCTCAAGCGACATTATGATAGGTGTAACAAGCTTCAAAGCCTCGTCTGCACCCGT
>JAZNEN010000257.1:0-7928 GCA_045588615.1 Eubacteriales bacterium | reverse complement strand
AATTGATAAAATAAAAGTAAAGAAGGGGAACGCATTTTTAAAACGAATTTTATAGTTTTTGACATTTCTGGAAATAAAATATCGATGTTTTTGCAAAAAATACTGTTTTTAAGAAACATCTCATACCATTTGCGTTTTTCTGATAATGTAAGCTGTTTGTCATCGAATATTTTATAAAATGCCCATTTTATTTTACTCTTCGTTGGAAACTCTGATGACCGGAATATATTTGATTTCATATTTAATTCACAGAGCCATCGCTCGACGAATTTATCGTATTCAAAAAAGGAAAAAAGACTTTTTTCGGTTAATACGCTTGTTAAAGTTTCACCATTGTATTTATTATAATTGTATAAAGCTTTTTCGGTGAACCCAATGCTGTTGCAGATTTTAAATAATGACATAGTGAATACGGTGTCTTCCCCATATGACATATCTAACCTAAATCTTAAATTGTCTGACTGTTCTATCAAGGATTTTTTAAAGGCTTTTCCCCAAACAGTGAACATTTTTTTCGTTTCCAATAATTCAAGCAAATATTGATTTGACATACTTTCCTTCACAAAGTGACTCTCATTATATGCTATGCGCATGCCATTTTCAAAACATCTGTTGAAACCGCAAATGATGATATCGCATCTATGTTCCAAAAAACCTTCAAGATAATTGGCGGATATACTGTCATCACTGTCAACGAAAACAATATATTCTCCATTTGCGGTATCGAGACCTGCATTCCTTGCTGAGGATACGCCACCGTTTGCCTTATGGATAACTTTTATTCTACTGTCACTTTCGGCATAATTGTCACATATTTTACCGCAATTATCAGGACTTCCGTCATCTACAAGTATAAGTTCAAAATCACGAAATGTCTGAACAAGAATACTTTCTATGCAAGCAACTAAATATTTTTCCGATTTGTATACAGGAATGATTATGCTAAATTTCGGCATTGTATAATTTCCTTTCATATAATGCACAGTCATTATAACATAATGACTTCGGAAAGTCAATATAGCGGTAATATAACCGAATATTTATGTTCGTAACGGGAATAATATCTTTACAAATTTTTCAAGGAGGGTTTTATATGTTCAAACACGAAAAAATGTTATTTCACCCGGTGGAGGTGGAGAAAGCAAACCCCGGCTATGCGGCACTTTTGCAAGAACAGCTCGGCGGCGGCAACGGTGAACTTAAAGCGGCGATGCAGTATATGTCGCAGAGCTTCAGAATAAAGGACCCCGAAATAAAAGATCTGTTTCTTGATATAGCTGCCGAGGAGCTTTCCCATATGGAAATGGTGGCGCAGACGATAAATCTGTTGAACGGCCACGATGTCGATGCTTCAAAAGTCCCCGCAGGCGAAATACAGACGCACGTTATTCTCGGACTCAACCCCGGACTTATCAACGCTTCGGGGTATTCGTGGACGGGAGATTATGTGACGGTCACGGGCGATCTTTGCGCAGATCTGCTTTCGAATATTGCATCCGAGCAAAGAGCAAAGGTAGTTTATGAATATCTGTACCGCCAGATAGATGACAAAAAGGTAAGGGAAACGATCGATTTTCTTCTCAACCGTGAGGAAGCACACAATGCGCTTTTCCGCGAGGCGTTCAATAAGGTGCAGAACAGTGGCTCAAACCGTGACTTCGGTACGACAAAAGCGGCAAAAATGTATTTCAGTATGTCAGAGCCGTCACCCGAGGACAGCCGTTTTACAGAATTTAACGGCAAGCCCCCGTCCTTCACGTGAGCAAAATGTTTTTGTGCCCTCGTTTGACGAACAGTATTTTGTTTTGTAAAAGAGGGGCTCCTTTCGGGGGCGGCACGTTTCGCTTATGCGAAACCGACGGTGCGCAAGAATAAACAGTTTCGGTAAAGCTATGTACGCGCCGTCGAATTCACGCTCTGCGTGAATTGTGCCGCCCAAAGAAAACGGACAAGCAGCAATTTGAAAATCAAAACACCTCGGAGTACCGAGGTGTTTTTTTCGTTAAATATCAAGAAGCATATCAAAGCTTTCGTCAAGAAATGATTTTAATTCCTCGGCGGTGAGCTGTCTTTGCGCAATAAGCGAAAGGGTATATATCTGCTTGGCTATTTTTTCGGCCTTTGCTTCGTCATTTGATGCTGTTTCAGAGAGCTTCTTTATGAGCGTGCTGTTCGTGTTGATGATAAGTGTCATGTCTGTGGGCATGCCGGGCATACCGTCCATTTTATACATTTTCATCATGTCTTCAAAACGGCGGGACTGCTCATTTACGTTAATGAGAGCAGGCGTTTTTTCGTCCTTCAGACATTCATAAGACACCTTCAACTCTTCATTTCCGCTTATTTTTTTGAAAAGAGCTGTTATTTTTTCATCCTCAAGCGCTTCGCCCTCGCCCTTGAGCGCACCTGCAACATCCGCATCGATTCTTATGAATTTGATATCGCTGTTATTCGATTCTACTGTGTGGATGTACTGTGTATCAAGCATACGGTCAAGCAGGATTATCTTGATGCCTTCCTTGTCAAACATCGAAATATACTGTGCCTGAGCCACTGCATCCGTTGTGTAGTAGACCGTGTTTTCGTGCTTTTCCTTTGCTAATTCGAGATATTCTTCCAGTGTGTAATACTTTCCGTCTTCTGTTGCTGACTTGTAAATTACACATTTTTTCACTCTGTCATTGAATTTCTTATCGCGTATGGAGCTGTATTCAACGAACATCTTAAGGTCGTCCCACAGCTTTTCGTATTCCTCACGCTCATTATTGAACATTGAATTGAGCTTGTCCGCAACCTTTTTAACGATGTGTGCTGATATCTTCGATACATAACCGCTGTTTTGCAGATAGCTTCTTGATACGTTAAGCGGAAGTTCGGGGCAGTCAAGAACACCCTTGAGCATCAGCATATATTCAGGAATTACCTCTTTGATGTTGTCAGCAACAAATACCTGATTATAGTACAGCTTTACCTGTCCTTCGAGCGAATCATACTCATGGTTAAGTCTGGGGAAGTACAAAATTCCCTTGAAATTAAGCGGATAATCTGCATTTATGTGAATGTGGAAAAGAGGTTCTTTGTAATCGTTGAAGACCTTTGTGTAGAAGGCTTTGTATTCTTCCTCCGTACATTCGGAGGCAGGTCTTTGCCAGAGGGGGTGGGTGTCGTTTACAGGCTCATTTTCATCTTTTTCTTCACCCTCGACAACAAAGTAAACGGGGACGGGCATAAACGAGCAGTACTTTGAAAGTATCTCACGTATTTTACCCTCGGTGAGATACTCCGCTTCCTCGGACGATATCTTCATTATAACGTCCGTTCCTCTTTCCTCACGCTCGCCGTCATAAAGCTCATATTCACCGTCGGATGTACATACCCACTTGACGGCGGGGGTGCCCGTGTATGATTTTGTCTGTACCGTTACCGTGTCGCTGACCATGAAAGAGGAATAAAATCCGAGTCCGAAATGACCGATTATACCCTCGCTTGATGACTCGCTCTCGCTGTTTTCGTACTTTTGTATAAATTCGACCGCACCCGAAAGAGCTATCTGGCAGAGGTATCTTTCAAGCTCATCCTTCGTCATACCGATACCGTTATCGGAAACGGTGAGCGTACCCTCCCCCTTGTCAAGCGTTACAGTGATCCTGTAATCATCCTCGGAAATATCCGTCTGCCCGAGTGATGACAGCCTTTTCAGCTTTGTTACGGCATCTGATGCGTTGGAAACGATCTCACGCAGAAATATCTCCTTTTCGGAGTACAGCCATTTTTTAATGATGGGAAAAATGTGTTCAATATCGACGGATATACCGCCCTTTTTAACTTCTTCGCTCATTTTAATTTATCCTTTCGCTGTTATTTACAGATAAAATCTGCTTAGGTGTATAAAACGCCGTTATGTGGTGAAAATATTTCATACAGCCCGCAAGGGCAAATACACAAAACGGAGAAATGAATATGGAAGAAAAAAGAAACCTTGAAAAGCAGGCAAGAACCTTGTATGTTGTACTTGCCGCCATGCTTGTCATTATTATGGTCTTTTCCGTAATAACTGCTGTAAACAAACGCCGTGACAAGCAAAACCCGCCTCTCGGAACGGATACGGCGCAGGTAAGTGATACAGTCAGTGAAACGAGAGCGCCCGTCACTACAAGAGTGCCCGTTATCATCCCCGATGAAACAAAGCCGCCCGAAACGGTTATCTTTACCGAAAAGCCCGCAGATGTTGATGTGCCAGTAGAGGATGAGCCTGTATCAACACCCCGCGTGTACGTAATGCCCACGGAGGGAGATGTTATCAAAAGCTATTCCGTTGACCTGCCTATATACTCTGCAACGATGAATGACTACCGCTGTCATACGGGTGTTGATATCTACGCCGAGCCCGGTATGCCCGTTTACAGCTTCACAGACGGTGTTGTAAAGGAAGTTTACAATGACCCGATGATGGGTGTAACTGTCACGGTCGATCACGGTGACGGACTCATATCGTGTTATCAGAATCTGAATGAACAGCTTGCCGAAGGCATAAAAGCGGGTGTTAAGGTAGATGCGGGTGATGCGCTCGGCTGTGTCGGCGAAACGACACTCGTTGAGCTTTCAGACGCCTCGCACCTTCATTTTGAGGTAAGATGTGACGGAAGACCTGAAAATCCCGCAGAATACCTCTCCGCACTCAAAGAAGCAAACGCAGAGGTTGCGGAATAAAAATTGATCATGCAAACCTTCCATTCATTGTGGGAGGTTTGTTTTTGTTATCTCCCATTTAATTCGGACGTGCAATTGCACGTCCTTACGGTATAATGTTATCCGTCACACGGATAACATTTCATGTTTGCAAAGCAAACATTTCAAGCGGCACTGCCGCATTTCAAGCCGAAGGCATTTCATTTTTAAATCCGTTTTCTCTCATTTAATTCGGACGTGCTACGATGTTCGTAATTAAACGTGACAGCACCCCGCCTGCCCCCAACCGCAGGCAAAGGGTGCATATTTCCTTCGGAAATATTTTTTGTTTATTTCATTCAGGGTGGTGCCGTATATATCCAAATAACGATATACGTTTTAACGAATATCATTTCATGTTTGCCTCGGCAAACATTTCGGGCGGCTGTGCCGCATTTAATGCCGACGGCATTTCATTCGGGCGATTCGTGAATCGCCCCTACGAATGATATGGATCGTTTTTTGTTCATTCCATTCGGGGGTATTGTTGTAGGGGCGATTATTAATCGCCCGCTTTAACCCCATTTATTCACAAACAAAATGCGGCGGGAGCAAGCCCCCGGCCTAAATTTATATATGATTCTTTATGACGTGAATTAATACATACCGCCCATGCCGCCGGGAGCAGCTGCGGGTGCGGGATTTTCTTCCTTCTTGTCTGCAACAAGAGCTTCTGTTGTAAGAACTGTGGAAGCGATGGAAGCAGCGTTCTGAAGTGCGGAGCGTGTTACCTTTGTCGGGTCAACGATACCTTTTTCGAGCATATCAACGTATACTTCGTTGTAAGCGTCAAAGCCGTATGCGATCTTACCGCTGTTCTTGATCTTGTCAACTATAACAGAGCCTTCAAAGCCTGCATTTGATGCGATCTGGCGGATCGGCTCTTCAAGTGCTTTAAGAACGATCTTCACACCGATCTTTTCGTCGCCGTCAACATCGTTAAGAAGCGCTTCAACAGCGGGAATTACGTTAAGGAACGCTGTGCCGCCGCCTGCAATGATACCTTCCTCAACAGCCGCCTTTGTAGCGTTGAGAGCATCCTCAATGCGGAGCTTCTTTTCCTTCATTTCAACTTCTGTTGCCGCACCTACTTTAATTACCGCAACACCGCCTGCAAGCTTTGCAAGTCTTTCCTGAAGCTTTTCACGGTCGAAGTCGCTTGTTGTTGTTTCGATGCCTGCCTTGATCTGGTTTACTCTTGCTTTTATCTCGTCCTTGTCGCCCATACCGTCAACGATAATTGTGTTATCCTTGTTGATCTTTACCTGTCTGCAACGTCCGAGCTGTGCTACGGATGCATCCTTGAGTTCAAGACCGAGGTCGGAGGAAATAACCTCACCGCCTGTAAGGATAGCGATATCCTTAAGCATTTCCTTACGTCTGTCGCCGAAGCCGGGAGCCTTGACAGCAACGCATGTGAATGTGCCGCGGATCTTGTTGAGGATAAGAGTTGTGAGCGCTTCGCCCTCAACATCCTCAGCGATTATAACGAGCTTCTGACCTGCCTGAACGATCTGTTCGAGCAAGGGAAGGATCTCCTGAACGTTTGAAATTTTCTTGTCTGTGATAAGAATGAAGGCATCGTCGATAACAGCTTCCATTTTGTCTGTGTCTGTCACCATATAAGGGGAGATATATCCTCTGTCAAACTGCATACCCTCAACTACCTCAGAGTATGTTTCGGCAGACTTTGATTCCTCAACCGTGATAACACCGTCGGATGTTACCTTTTCCATAGCGTCGGCAATAAGGTTACCGATAACCTCATCTCCGGCAGATATTGTACCTACTCTTGCAATATCTGATGTGCCGTTTACCTTCTTGGACTGTGCGATAAGAGCCGCAACAGCCGCATCTGTAGCCTTTGCGATACCCTTGCGCAGAACCATGGGGTTAGCGCCTGCTGTAACGTTCTTCATACCTTCTCTTATAAGAGCCTGTGCAAGAAGTGTAGCTGTTGTTGTACCGTCGCCTGCGGCATCGTTTGTCTTTGTTGCAACCTCTTTTACGAGTTGTGCACCCATATTTTCAAATGCGTCATCAAGCTCAATATCCTTTGCTATTGTAACACCGTCGTTTGTGATAAGAGGTGCGCCGTACTTCTTGTCAAGTACTACGTTTCTGCCCTTCGGGCCGAGTGTGATCTTAACTGTATCGGCAAGCTGGTCAACGCCTCTTTGAAGGGCACTTCTTGCTTCCGAACCGTATATAATTTCTTTAGCCATTGTTATATTATTCCTTTCTTAGGTAAATTTCTCAGGTAAATTCAGTCTTCAACGCAAGCGAGAATTTCACTTTCTCTTACGATTATATATTCTTCACCGTCGCATTTTACTTCAGTGCCGGCGTATTTGCTGAGTATTACCTTTGCGCCGACACAAACAGTCATCTTGACTTCTTTGCCGTCAACGATGCCGCCGGGGCCTACTGCAATAACCTCTGCCACCTGGGGTTTTTCTTTTGCGGATGCTGTAAGTATTATTCCGCTTTTTGTTGTTTCTTCAGCTTCGACCATTTTAACTACAACACGGTCTGCAAGCGGTTTGATCGTCATTTTATATTCCTCCGAATTTTGTTAGATATTGTCTGCTTTTGGCACTCTAAAGCTGCGAGTGCTAACAAACAATACCATTGTATCACGTGATTATAAAAAGTCAAGGCTTTTTCGGCAAATTAACAGTTATTTAACAAAATTTACCGCTATATGAAGATAAAACCTCCGCTTAATTTGTAAATTTCCATTATAAGGTATTGACAAAATCATTTGTGTAGTGTATTATTATTACGTCCAAGACAAAGAATATAAAAGGAGGATTATTAACATGAAAAAAATTATCTCATTATTTGTTATTGTGACAATGGTTATTTCTTGCATGGCTCTTACAGCCAACGCTGCTGAAGAAGAAGTATCTGTATCTTCTGTGCAACAGTTCATTTTCGACGGTGAAACTGTAAACAAGCTTACAGCTGACATCAACGAAAGCACTTATCTTCTTCTCGAAGACGGTAACAACCTCGTTGTTGACCTTAACGGTCACAAGTGGACATCCAGCGACTCTGTATTGAGAGTTGCAGGCGGTTCTTGTATCGCTAAAGTATATGACTCATCTGCTGCTAAGACAGGTGCTATCATATCCACAAGCAACGACGCTATCAACGTTTCCAACGGTGAGCTCACAATTGAGAACATCACAGTTAAG
>JAZNEN010000256.1:0-6909 GCA_045588615.1 Eubacteriales bacterium | reverse complement strand
GACCGTAGGGGTATTTTTCGTATGAAAGCTCCTCTGTGTTTTCGATGATGAGCGTATCGAAATCCTCACCGTTTTCGGCACGTGCAAGAAGCGACTGTGCATGGGTGAATTTTTCTTCCCATCTTTCGTCCGTCAGCTCCTCTGTCATGGCTATACCGTATTGGTCGAACTTTATTTCTCCGTTTTCGTCACGCACAAAGTCAACGTCCATTATGTATAAATGCTTGTAGCGGTAATAGCTGTCACGGTAGTAGGCATCTCTGTCGGATGCGTTTACCACCTCTTTGCCTTCCTCGCCGTAAAAATAATCCTGAAGGGCTTCTGCCTTTGCATCAGTCATGAAAATATCGTGCATATCGTCAACCGAAAGCCCCAGCTTCTGCATCAGCTCATCTTTTTCAAATTCTTCCTCACCGCCGATACCGAGCAAAAGTCCGTCTATCATCGCCTTAAGCTCGTCCTTTTTTCCCTTTGACAAGGAAAGGCGGTTTTCTTTGAAGAGATATTCCGCAACGAGCTTTGTTTTTATAGCCGTCAGGGAAACGTCCTGCAGGTACTCTGCAACTGTAACACCGTTTGAAGACGATGACCAGAATTCCTCCGTATCATCCTCCCCGAATGTGTATATCCAATAAGGACGGTAGCAGGACATGTAATATGCGTATGCCTCCTCGCTCATCTTCACTGAACCTATTTTCATTGCATAGCTTCCCGAAGCTGAGCATGATGCGGCAGAAAATATCATGCAAACACAAATAATTGTGCATATAATACCGAAATAAAACTTTTTCACAGTTACCTCCGAAAATATCTTGTATACCAATCATTATATCATA
Organism: Eubacteriales bacterium; assembly: GCA_045588615.1. Taxonomy (GTDB): domain Bacteria; phylum Bacillota; class Clostridia; order Oscillospirales; family CAG-272; genus RGIG7213. The sequence goes on along the minus strand of JAZNEN010000256.1, from coordinate 6,073 downwards.
CATAAACATTCATTTCTATATATACCTGATAATTTTTTTTGAACGGCTTTTATCGTTCTTTCGTGTTGACAAACAATTTTCCTTGTGATATACTGTGTGGGATAAAGAATTATTACTTTTAATAAGGGGATATAAATATGATAAAGCCGCAGTTTTCTTTCCTGTATGACGGTAAGCCGTATGACGGAAACGGAGCAATAAAAACAACACTTGAAACAAAAAAACACGAAAAGTACGATGCTGTTGAATGGGTGGTTTGGTATGAAAACACATCGGAGCAAAACAGCGGAATACTTTCCGAAATAAAGGATATAGACGCTGTTTTACCGCTTCCCGAATACAAGCACGAATTTATGGGAAACCGTTATACGGCAGAGGCTCCCAAGGTCATCTGGACACAGGGACTTGTCGAGGGTGAGTCATATTCGTATGACGATGACCGTTCCGCTGAGGAGTTTTCATATCACACGAAATATTTTTATAACAAAGATGTTGAATATACATTTGAAAACGGTGAGGGCAGATGCTCAGATGAGATAATGCCGTTTTTTGAAGTGGCTTGTAAAGGAAAAGGTTACATCGTTGCCATAGGCTGGACGGGAAGCTGGTGTGCAACGCTCAAGCGTGAGGATGAAGGGGTACGCTTCAAGGCAGGTCTTCGCTACGCTGAATTTTATCTTAAACCCGGTGAGCGTGTAAGAGGTGCGTCGATACTCGTTATGGAATATAACGAAAATGACGACAGATACAACAAATTCCGTGACCTTATGTGGAATGAATATACTCCCAAGTCACTTGTAAAGCAGCGCCACGGACTTTTGGCAAATCTGTTCTGGGGAAGTTTACCCAGTGACGAAATGATAAACCGCATAAAACGCTTCCGTGAAAACGGTGTTGAATTTGATGAATATTGGATAGATGCCGCGTGGAACGGCAAAAAGGCAAAGAGTGACTGTAACTTTGACAGCATCTGGGCTGACGAGGTCGGCGACTGGGAAGTAAAGCTTGACGCCCACCCCGACGGCTTCCTTGATGTTGTCGCTGAGGCTGAAAAAAGTAATGCCGGCTTTATGCTGTGGTTTGACACTGAAAAGGCGGCAAAGGTAGCGCCGATTGCAAAGGAACACCCCGAATATTTCATAGATGCGGACGAAGAATATCTGCTTGCGGATTTTTCAAAAAAGGAAGTAAGAGATTATTATTTTGAGATACTCAAAAATCATATAAAAACTCTCAATATCCGCTGTTACAGACAGGATTTCAACTGTACACCCGATATTTTCTGGAAAAAAGCAGATGAAGAGGGCAGACGCGGTATCACGGAAATATACCACATTTTGGGTATGTATGAGCTGTGGGATAAGCTTATAGCGGAATTTCCCGATCTCATTATTGATAACTGTGCTTCCGGCGGAAGAAGAATCGATATTGAAACACTCAGACGCTCGCTTATGCTTTATAAGACGGATTATCAGTGTATTTTCAATCCCAATCCCGACGTTACAAATGTACACAACACAAACGCTTCCCGCCTTTTCCCCATCACAGGCTGTTCGACAAAGAGAAAGATGGACACATATGCGGCAAGAAGCACATATTCGGCAACGTGGGGCATCGGCTCATATGCAACGATATTCCACTCAATGACGGATGATGAAATAAAATGGCTCGGTGAGACGGTAAAAGAATACAGAAAAATACGTAATTATTTCACGTGCCACTTCCACAATTTCGGTTCCGATAAGCTCGACACCACATCATGGGTGATCTGGCAGTACCACGATAAGGACGCTGATGAAGGTATGGTCATGGCGTTCAGACGTGAAAATTCACCGTGCTGTACATCAAAGATCACGCTTAAGGAGCTTTCGGGCGAATACACATTCACAAGCCTTGACACAGGCGCATCGTTTGTCGGCGGTGCAGATCTTACAATAGAGCTTCCCGAAAAGTATTCCTCAACCATTATCACGTATAAAAAATAAATCAAAAGCAAGACCGACCGTTTCAAGGTCGGTTTTGTATATTTGACTTCAAAACACGTAAAAATAAGGGGAATATTTAAAATTCCCGTATTGCGAGAGTGATTCTTGCGTTTTCGGGTGGTAATCTCTCTGACAAAATGGTAGAATTTCAGCAGTAAATGGATGAAGGAAGGTATAACCTGTGGAAAAGAAAACAATAGGTAAATTTATATCCGCTTTAAGACGTGCAAACGGAATGACACAAAAGGAGCTTGGGGAAAAGCTGTTTGTCTCCGATAAGACGGTGAGCAGATGGGAATGTGACGAGTCAACCCCTGAGCTTTCGCTCATACCCGTGATAGCAGAGATATTCGGCATCACAACAGATGAGCTTTTGCGCGGTGAGCGTAACAACCAAGACAAAGAGCTGTTGCGCACAGAGGAAGATATAAACAAAGAAAAAGCAAAAAGCGATAAGCAGTTTAACCGTATGCTTGATTTAAAAAGCAGAAAATATAAAAATCTTACACTTATATCATTCGGAATCACCTTGCTCGGACTTATTGTATGCGCAATAATCAACCTCGGATTTTCAAAAGGTCTTATTGCCTTTTGCGTGGCAACCGTGCTTTTTGTTACAAGTGAAATATGCCAGATATGCTTTACAATAAATTCCCGCATCACACCGGATGAAGACGATGATACATACACAGAGAAAATACAAAAGGCAAATACATCATTTATAAAAACTGCAGTTATCATTTCATTCCTCAATATTGCCGCACTTTTCTTCTGCTTGCCCTTGGTAACACTCATCGATGGGGCAAATTTCGGACTTGCGTTTGAGGATTGGCTTGCATACGGATTTTTGTTTGCAGCTGTCGGCTTCTTTATATGTTACATAGCATATGAACTTTTAATTTCAAAATCTTTTGTCGATAACGGCTTGCTTGTATTCGACGAATCAGAAAGAGAAAGATATTTCAAAAAAAGAAATTTACTCAAAAAGACCTGTGCGATTTCGTTGAGTGTTTTGCTTATACTTTATGTATGTATCGGAGTTTTAAATTCTGTCGATGAATACAACTACACGGAAAAACTCGTATTCAATACCTGCGATGAATTCAAAGAATATGTTGAAAATGATTGTAAAAAGGCATTTTCAGGCGGCTACGGAGATAATTACGCCTTTACATATACGGAAATAATGTCACCCGACGACGCATCCCATAATATAATAATCGAAGAAGATACGGATACGGGTGATGAATATGAAGAATTCGCTGAGCACGACAAAATACTCGACAACAGCGGTAACGTTATATGTGAATATTTCTATTATCCTATTCTTTACCAAAAAATCACATTCGGTGAAAATAACGACAGAACACCAATTACGATAATAACACAGCAAGCATATGATGATACGTGCGAAAAATTCAACAATATTCAAAGCTTTATCGAAGTATTAATGGTAATAGACATTGTTGTCGCTGCACTTGTTTATTCATGCATAAAGAAATATAAGATCAACAAAAAATTCAAATGAAATGTGCTTACGCACTTGAAATGATTGCTTTGCAATCTTGAAATGCACACCTACGGTGTGCTTGAAATGAAAAAAATCCGCCCAAGCGGATTTTTTTCATTATTTATATTCAAGCTCTGTGAAATCTTTTATGCAAAGCATTGCATCGGGGTGCTTGATACCGCCGATTGCAACTACCTTCATTCCCGCGTTGAGTGCGGCGTTTACCCCCGCCATTGAATCCTCAAAGACAACACAGTCGGACGCTTCAAATCCGCACAACCTTGCCGTCAGTAAGAAAAGATCGGGTGCAGGCTTTTTGGGAAGCGGCAGTGAGCCGTCGCAGATGACCTTGAAGTATTTGTCAAGGTCAAGATCCTTTGCTATTTTCGGTGCAAAAATGCTTGATGAGCCGACACCGCAGGGAACACCCTTGTCATTTGCGAGTGTGAGAAGCTTCTCAATTCCCGAAACGATATCCTTTTCGGAAAGGTCACGTGTTATTTCAACATACGTGTTTTCCTTTGTGTCGCCGACGTACATTCTGTCTTCATCCGACAGCGTCATCTCGGACTTTTCCGCAATATAGTTTACGATATAGTCACGTCCTGTGCTCTTTAAAGGCAGATATTCTTCATCGCCTATTGTAACACCGAACTTCTCACCGCCCTTATTCCAGGCGATAAGGTGGTATTTTTCCGTATCGACCACAACTCCGTCAAAATCGAAAAGACAGCATTTGAACGTCTGTTTTTCTCCGTTTTTATCTGTGATAGTAACGCTTCTTCTGTAGCTTTCGTCAACGAGGTCTGCAATTTCCTCATTTGCCGAGGCAACAACGCCCTCGTCACCGTAGGAATATTCCTCACCTTCAAGATTACGGATGATAGCCCCTGCTTCCTTACAGATTATAACGCCCGGAGCAATATCCCAAAGATTTTTCGTAATGACCACTGTGCAGTCGGTCTTACCCATTGCGACGTATGCAAAGTCAAAGCAAGCCGCGCCGAACATTCTTATTTTTGCTATCTTCGGGTAAAGAAAGCCCATTGAATCGTGCTGTCTTTTTGCCACTTCGCTGTTCATATGCGAATAGTCACCCATACTTGCGATGACGTTGTTTATTGTAACACCTGCATTTACGTGTATCTTTTCACCGTTGAGAAATGCTCCGCCGCCGACAGATGCATAAAACATCTCATTTGTGTGCGGAAGATAAATTACACCGAGTGCAGGCTCGCCGTCAACAAACAGCGCACACTGTACACCGTGCAGACAAATATTTCTTGCCATGTTGCACGTGCCGTCGATAGGGTCTATTATCCAAGTTCTTCCGACAAGCGCCTGTGTTGACGAGGTTTCCTCGCCGTGTATCTTGTCATCGGGATATTTTTTGATAATTTCCGATGAAAGGTACTTTTCAATATTTAAATCGATATCCGTCACAAGGTCAAAATGCGACTTTTGCATAACGGATGAAGCACCGCACTCGGCATACGTTTTGTATGCCGAGCGTATTTTTTCTGTTATAAATTCAATTTCAGATGTGAAGTGCATAATTAAAGCTCAAATCCTTCGCCGTAGCCGTAGTGCTCTGCAACGTAGTCAACGTCCTTGTCACCTCTGCCGGAGAGTGTCGCAAGGATAGAACCGCCCTCTGTTGCGTGTTCCTTTGCGTATCTCATAGCAAAAGCAACAGCGTGAGAGCTTTCAAGTGCGGGGATGATACCCTCGTAACGTGACAGCGCAAAGAACGCCTTTACGGCTTCCTCATCATCGACCGTTACATACTTTACACGGCCGCAGTCGTGCAGGTATGCATGCTCAGGACCGACAGAAGGATAGTCAAGTCCGCTTGCGATTGAGTAAACGGGAGCAGGCTCGCCGTTTTTATCTTTAAGCATAATGCTTTCAAATCCGTGCATAATGCCGGGCTCACCGTATGTCATCGATGCCGCATGGTCGCCGAAGCCCGAACCTTTTCCGAGAGGCTCGATACCGTAAATTTCAACAGGATCAGCCAAAAATCCCGTAAATGTTCCGATAGAGTTTGAACCGCCGCCGACACAAGCCGCAACCGCATCGGGCATAATGCCTGTCATTTCAAAGAACTGCTCTCTTGCTTCAAAGCCGATAACCGACTGGAAGTCACGCACCATAAGGGGGAACGGATGCGGACCGAGAACTGAGCCGATGCAGTAGATAGCATCCTTATACTCTCTCATATACGCATCAAATGCCGCATCAACAGCCTCTTTAAGTGTTTTAAGTCCGTGCGATACGGGTACGACTCTTGCGCCGAGCATCTTCATTCTCGTAACGTTGGGTGCCTGCTTTGCGATATCGACTTCACCCATATAAATATCACATTCAAGTCCGAAATAAGCCGCCGCAGTTGCCAAGGCAACACCGTGCTGACCTGCGCCTGTTTCTGCAATAAGCTTCTTTTTGCCCATATATTTTGCCAAAAGTCCTTCACCCATACAGTGGTTGAGCTTGTGCGCACCGGTGTGGTTTAAGTCCTCGCGCTTGACGTAGAGCTGGACGTTGCCGAGCGTGCCGGACAGGCGCTCAAGATAGG
>JAZNEN010000255.1:0-5751 GCA_045588615.1 Eubacteriales bacterium | reverse complement strand
TCCCTCGGAAACGAAGTGGCGGTTTATCCATTTAAGAAGCTTCTCACGTGACAGAAAATCAAAGTATACAACGGTTGACACACGTGAGATCTTCGCAAGCTTTGTTTTTGAATCGCTGTCATTTTCCTCAAGCTGTGTTGCGTAAAGATATATGACAAACGTAAGATAATCGTATTTTTCCGCTTCCTTTGCAAGCGTGCACAGAACCTCAACAGGTTCTTTTCCGCCTCTTTTCAAATCGGCACCGTACAAAATAACGAGCCTTCTATCCGAAAACTGCGGTAAAGTTGCAAAGGCAGATAAAATATCCTCTTTATCTTCAAGGCTGTCAAAAACATTTATGTTAAAATCACGGAGCGTTTCATCGGGGCATACGTGTTTTTTGATATCGCTCAAAAAAGCTCTTTTCAGATATTCCTCTCCGCCGTACAAAAAATATGCGCCTTGCATACTGCCGGCAAGCAGCTCTTTTGTTTGTTTCATAACATCAACTTTTACAGCCATGCCGACACCTCCGCACAAAAATACATTGTATTGTAACACACAGTTTTGAATTTTATATAAAGCATATTGTAAGTTTTTGTATAAATAATTTTTTATTATGGATTTTTTTAACGGATTTTCACCGTCAAACGGATATTTTACCGTAATTCTGATTTTTTCCGTCATTTTTTTCAACGGTGCAACAGATGCTGTAAATGCTGTGGCAACGTGTGTGGGAACAAAATGTCTGAAGATATCGCACGCCGTTATTCTTTCGGCTGTATTCAATTTTCTCGGTGTGTTTATCATGGGCATTTTCAGCAGCGGCGTTGCATACACGGTAAAAAACCTTGCCTTTTTTCCAAATGACACCGTTTGCAGGACCGCCCTTTGCGCCTCTATGCTTTCGGTAATAATCTGGACGGTATTCACTTGGATATTCGGAATACCTACAAGTGAAAGCCACGCACTTGTATCAAGCCTTGCGGGCACTGCCCTGGCATATGCAGGCTCATACATAAACGCAGAAGAGTATTCAAAGGTCCTTTACGGTTTAATCGTGTCAACCGTTATGGGATTTTGTGCGGGGATACTATCAAATCAAACTGTGCGTTCAATTTTTAAAGGCAGATCAGATAATTTTTTCAGATTTGCGCAGATATTCGGGGCGTGCATTTCTTCATTTGCGCACGGCGCACAGGACGGGCTGAAATTTTTAGGGCTTTTTTTGCTGTTTTCAAGCGATGAAAACAGTATCGGTATATGGCTTGTTCTGGCTGTATCGTTTGTAATGTTTGCGGGCACTGCCGTAGGCGGCAAAAAAATAATACGATCCGTCGGCGAAGATATGGTGATGCTTGAAAAGTGTGACGGTTTTGCTTCCGATATCGCAAGTGCGTTATGCCTTTTATCAGCAAGTGTATGGGGAATACCTACAAGCACAACACATACAAAAACATCATCCGTGCTCGGTGCAGGTATACTGAACGGCGGAAAAATAAATTTCAAGACTGTTTTCGGGATAGTTACCGCTTGGATATTGACATTTCCCGTGTGCACGCTTCTGGGTTATCTTATAATGAAAATACTGACATAATTGAATCGGGGCATTTGCAAACACAAATGCCCCGATGCTTTATTATTTTTCGTAAAAGGCTTTTGTTGCCTTGTGCATATTATAAACGTCCGCTTTTGAAACGACCTCATACGGTGCGTGCATGGATATTACAGGAACACCCGCATCAATTGTGTCTATATTTCTTTCGGCAATATACTTTGCAACAGTACCGCCGCCGCCAAAATCGACCTTTCCCATTTCACACATCTGCCATACAACATCGGCACTGTCGAAAATGTGTGCGATCTTTGCGGTATATTCGCCTGTTGCATCATTTGTATCGGATTTGCCTCTTGCACCCGTATATTTGCAAAGACCTACACCGCAGCCGACAATGGCAGAATTGTTCTTTTCATAAGCATTTGCAAAATTCGGGTCATATGCGGCACAAACATCTGCAGACAGACACATTGAATTTGCACGCACCTTGCGCTCATTCTTTCCAAGCGTCACGCAGATATCCGTGATTATATCGTCAAGCAAAGCGCCCTTCATTCCAGTAGCACCGTTTGAGCCTGTTTCCTCTTTATCTGCAAGAACTGCCATGAGCGTATGCTCGGGAGAATCTATTTCAAACATAGCTGTCAGAGAAGGATATGCGCACACTCTGTCATCGTGTCCGTAGGAAGCGATCAGACTTCTGTCAAATCCCACATCCTTTGCCTTGAGTGCGGGAACGACCTGAAGCTCCGCAGATATAAAATCTTCCTCTGTAATTCCGTATTTTTCATAAAGTATCGAAAGGATATTGAGCTTTATTTTTTCGCTCACCGCATCATCGGAATAAGGCACTGAGCCGAGAAGAATGTTGAGCGTTTCACCGTCAATCCCCTCATTAAGTGTCTTTGAATACTGCTCTTTTGCCAAGTGGGGGAGAAGATCGTTTATATAGAAAATCGGATCGTTTTCGTCCTCGCCTATGCAGATGTTGACAGCCTCGCCGTCCTTTTTCGTAACTATTCCGTGAAGTGAAAGCGGTATTGCCGTCCACTGATATTTTTTGATACCGCCGTAGTAGTGCGTTCTGAAAAATGCCATACCGCCGTTTTCGTAAAGCGGCACTGCTCTTATATCTATTGCAGGGGAATCTATGTGCGATGCGCAGATGCGCATACCGTTTTCAATATCCTCTTTGCCTATGACAAACAAGAATACGCTTCTGTTCCTGTTTATATAATAATATTTGCCGCCCGCTTTTACTTCTTTTCCAAACGTAAATTCTTCAAATCCGTTTAACTTCGCAAGTCTTACGGCTTCTTCTGCCGCCTCTCTTGCTGTTTTGCCCGCGTCGAGATATTTTTTATAACCCTCACAGTAAGCTGTAATACTGTCGGATTCATTCGGATATTTTTCGTAAGCGTTCAGCTTTTTGTACATCAGCTTTTCTGAAAGAAGCTGGCCTTTTGTTTTCTCACTCATTTGTATCTACCTCCATAAGCTTTATGTATTTTTCTCTTGCATCGGAAACCTTTTTAACATACGCTTCCGTTTCGGGGAAAGGTATGCTTATAAGACGTCCGTTTTGCGAAATTTCTTCATCTTCAAGCCATTTTCTGACCTGACCGTGACCCGCATTATATGCGGCATAGACTGTTTCCCAGATTATAAACTGCTCATAACAGTACGAAAGATAATAAACTCCGCACTGTATATTTGTTTCGGGATCCGTTATTTTATTCTTATCGTAAGGTATTCCCGTTTTTCCGCATATCCATTCATATGTGGACGGAACAAGCTGCATAAGCCCCATAGCACCTTTATCCGATTTTGCATTCGGATCAAAATTACTTTCCGTTTTTATCACAGCATACACGATATCCTTCGGCACACCGTACATTTCGGAATATTTTTCAACGTATTCGCTGTATTCTGTGGGGTAGCTTGCACGCTCATGCCTGTCAAGTGCGGTGTCGGTTATATATCCGAGCAAAACAGCCGCAACTATAAGCAATACCGCAATAACGCTTCTTTTTATTGCGTCAGCCATTTGTGCCTCCTTTTATGATATTCACGATGTTTTTAACCGAGCTTTCGAGTGCGTTAATATCAAAATTGTTTTCGATCACATACGTGCATCTTTCCTTGAAATAATCGGCTGAATATTGGTTTGCGAGGCGGTTTTCCGCCGCCTCTCGGCTTATATTGTCACGCTTCATTATGCGTTCTGTAAGCGTTTGTTTTTCAGCCGTCACGGCAAGAGTTATGTCACATTCCCTGTCAAATCCGCTTTCAAAAAGCTGTGATGCATCTACAAGAACGGTGTCAAAGCCATCTTTTTCATACTGCTTTATCATTTCACGTGAACGTGACAGAATATGAAAATGCGATATTTTATTTAACACTTCAAGCTTTTCCTTCGAAGAAAAAACGATTTTTGCAAGTGTCGGACGGTGTATACCTCCGCACCAGTCGGTTATTTCAAGCCCAAACTCACGCACAAGCTCACATACCAAGGGTGAATTTTTGCACAACATAGAATGGTAAACTTCATCTGTATTCACGCACGGAACACCGTATTTTTCAAAAAGTGTACACACGGTGCTTTTACCTGCACCGCTTTGTCCCGTTATACCGATAATCTTCATATCAAACCTTTATTACTTTAAATCCCGCCGCACGCATAAGTCTGTTCAAAACAGCAAGACCGACGCCGTCGCTTTCGGGTATCACCGAATATATTTCCTCTGCTGTTGAGCTGTTATATTCACGCAGATAGGAAAACAGCACGTTTGCCTGCTTTATAGGTGAGCGTTCAAGATATTTTACGTTTTCTCCGAATACCGTATCTTTACTGTCAATATAGCAAAGAATACCCGTTTTAGGATCATTTTTGAGCTTTTTCTTGAAAAATTCAATTACGTTTTCTTCATTTCCCTCAACGAGATATACAGGCGCATCGGGGGAATAATGCTTGTACATCATACCCGGTGACTCCGCCTTTTCACCCTCTTTCAGCTTTTCGAGTATAGCCGAGGATACCGTCACATTTTCACACACAGCCTTAAGCATATGAATATCAACTGCTCCCGGACGCAAAAGAATTATCTCATTTTCATTCGCCCTTACAACTGTTGATTCAAGACCTATCTCACAAGAACCGCCATCGATTATCATATCGACCTTACCGCAAAGATCCTCTATAACGTGAGATGCCTCCGTCGGTGAGGGTTTGCCCGAAGTGTTTGCCGATGGGGCAGCTATTGCAACGCCTGCATATTCGATGACAGCGGATGCGATTTTGTCCGACGGTATTCTTATTGCAACCGTATCAAGTCCGCCTGTGACTTTATCGGGCACCGTGTTCTTTTTGGGAAGTATGACCGTCAAAGGACCGGGTGAAAATGCGCTTGTCAGCTTATAATAAAGCTCATTTGTGTATGCATATTTCTCCGCATCCTCTGCTTTTGAAATGTGTATTATCAAGGGGTTATCCGACGGACGCCCCTTTGCTTTATATATTTTTTCAGCACCGTCGGCATATTCCGCATTTGCACCCAGACCGTAAACTGTTTCGGTGGGAAATGCAACAAGTCCGCCGTTTTTTATTATTTCCGATGCTCTTTTTATGACCGCAATATCAATATTTTCACGGTCTGTCTTTACAACTTCGGTTTTCATTATGATTTAAGCTTTTCGGCTGTATCAACATTGATGATATAGTCTATCATCTCCGATATATTTCCGTTCAAGAAGCTTTCAAGTGTATACGATGTATAACCGACTCTGTGATCGGTAACACGTCCCTGCGGGTAGTTATACGTTCTTATACGCTCGCTTCTGTCGCCTGTGCCGACTTGGCTTTTCCTTTCATTTGCGATCTTATCGTGCTGTTCCTGTGTTTTCATATCGTAAAGCTTCGCACGTAAAAGCTTCATCGCCTTGTCCTTGTTTTTGAACTGGCTTCTTTCATCCTGACATTCGATAACGATGCCCGTGGGTTTGTGATAAAGCCTTATGGCAGATTCTGTTTTGTTTATGTGCTGACCGCCCGCACCGCTGCTCTTACACGTTTCAAACTTTATGTCTGCGGGGTTTATTTCGACTTCAACATCCTCAGCTTCGGGTAAAACGGCAACAGTAACGGTAGATGTGTGTATTCTTCCCTGCGCCTCCGTTTCGGGCACACGCTGAACACGGTGAACACCTGATTC
>JAZNEN010000254.1:0-4673 GCA_045588615.1 Eubacteriales bacterium | reverse complement strand
CATTTGACTATTATAACATATAATTGTAAATAAAATATTAACAAAATAAGTAAAAATAAAAATATTTCTGTATAAAAACCGTGAATTTAAGGTCATTATGGAAATCTTCGGAACGAGTGCTTGACAAAAACGCGAAACGGTTGTATAATTTTGATAAAATTACTTCACACAGAAAGGAAGAGATACGTATGGCAGAAAATCAAAAGAAAATAGTTTTTTCGGGCGTTCAGCCGTCAGGTAACCTAACTCTCGGCAACTATCTCGGTGCGATAAAGAACTTCTCGCGCTTTTCCGAGGAATACAAGACCTTCTATTCCGTGGTTGACCTCCACGCTATCACGGTAAGACAGGTTCCTGCCGAATTAAGAAAGAGAACCTATGAAACCCTCGCGCTCTATATGGCGTGCGGCCTTGATTATACCAAAAACACACTGTTTGTACAGTCACACGTTCCGCAGCACGCGGAGCTCGGATGGATTCTTGACTGCTACACTATGTTCGGAGAGCTGTCAAGAATGACACAGTTCAAGGACAAGAGCGCAAAAAATGCCGATAATATCAACGCAGGACTTTTCACTTACCCCACGCTTATGGCATCCGATATACTTTTGTATCAGACAGATCTTGTGCCTGTGGGTGAGGACCAAAGACAGCACATTGAATTAACACGTGATATTGCAAACCGCTTTAATTCTGTATACGGTGAAACATTCCGTGTGCCTGAGCCTTACATAACAAAGGGGGCGAAGATATATTCGCTCGCCGAGCCGTCCAAAAAGATGAGTAAGTCCGATGAAAACGTAAACGCATATGTTTCCATCCTTGACAAAAAGGACGATATCATAAGAAAATTCAAGCGTGCCGTAACAGACAGCGATACCTGCGTTTGCAGAGCAGAGGGCAAGGATGGCATAAACAATCTTATGACGATATATTCCTGCTTCACGGGTAAGTCCGATGAAGAAATAGAGAAGGAATTTGCAGGCAAGGGCTACGGTGATTTCAAAGCCGCTGTCGGTGAAATATGCGCAGAAAGCCTCGACCCCATAAGAACCGAGTTTGACAGACTTATGAAGGACAAGGCTTATCTTGAGGGAATATTCAAGGAAAATTCCGAAAAGGCATCGTATCTTGCAAGAAAGACACTTTCAAAGGTGTACCGCAAGGTCGGCTTTGTACAAATTTAAAAGAATATGCCTGTGGCAAAAAGCAGAGAGATAATAAGCATCATATCGCTTTTTTCCCCGTTTGCCATGAGCAGAAAGACCAGACCGAGGAGCAGCAGATCCTCTGTATCAAGGTGTATGCTGAATCCCTTGGAAAGCAGAGAATCGTGCTTCTCGGTGTCTTTTTCGTATTTGTTTTCTGTATGTGCGGGTATTTCTTCAGCCTGCTCTGCTTGCGGTATTTCTTCTTCTTTTTTCTCACGGTATAAAGTGCCGTTGTAATTATTCGGCGGCGGTGCGTTTGCAAAATTTCTGCTGTACATATTATCCTCCCTCCGCTATTTTTTCGTGCTGTCGTAGGACAGCACGCCTGCAAGCTCCGCAAATGTCATTATTTTAAGCATCTTGTCTATTCTGTCGCATTTTTCCTTTGATAAAAACGGTTTGAGTGCACGCAAAAGCTCCGTCCGCTCATTACTTTTAAACGCAGGCACAGATGCAGATAAAGGCGGCGGCTCTGTTTTTTGCACGGGAATTTCAGGCGGCGGCTTTTCATTCTGTCCCATAATACCCGATACCGCCGCCATAACAGTTTTCAGTCGGTCGGGGTCGGAGAGTATTTCGTTAAGCTTTCCCGATAAATCCGCATCCATTACTATTTACCGCCGTTTTCAATATTTTCTTTGATTATCCGTGCGTTTTCTTTGCCCACAGCCTTCATCACGCGGTCGATATCCGACTGTGACATTGAAGAAATATTTTCGCGAAGCTTTGATGTATCAAGCTTTTTTGCGAGCTTTTTTGTGTCGGCACCGCAGGCAGATGCTATTTGCAAGATCTTCATTCGGAGCTCGTCATCGTTCATTTTTGCAAGGTTTTCCAAAGAGCTTTTGTCAATATTCATAAAATACCACCCTTAAAATTTATTTGTTCATTACGCATAATATGCGTATTTTACGGTTTTGTTTACAGGAGATAAAATGAAAGTACTGATTTTTTCCGATTCGCACGGTAAAGCTGAAAATATGCTCCGTGCAGCTTCACTTCACCCCGATGCCGAATATATAGTTCACCTCGGTGACGGTTCGGGTGATTCATCGTTTTTTGACAGCCGTGCTGTTTATATAGCTGTGCGCGGCAACTGCGATATGTTTTCGCAATATCCCGAGGTGATTACCGAAAAATTTGACGGGGCTTTGACGCTTATTACGCACGGACACAGATTTTTCGTAAAAGAAGGTACATCCGTGTATGAAACATATGCACGTGAAAAAGGGGTAAAGGTTGCCCTTTTCGGACATACCCACAGAAGATTTTTGCTTTACCGTGACGGGCTTTATTTGTTCAATCCCGGCAGTATTTCAAAATACGAGGATGGCACCTGCAGCTACGGTATAATGAATGTTAAAAACGGCTCGGTACTTTTGTCGCACGGTATGATAACATATTAAACGGGATTCTTTCAGGGGGCGGCACGTTTCGCATTATGCGAAACCTGACAGTGCGCAATTTGTGCTTTTTAAAGATATATGCAGAGCACGCACTGTCGAATTCACGCATGCGTGAATTGTGCCGCCCCCAGAACAAACGAACAAGACGAGAAACGGGACGTCGAGTGCGACGTCCCCTACAGACCGTATTGAATAAAACAAACAAAGTAGGGGACGGCGCCCTCAACGTCCCGTGCAAAATGATAAAATTTACACCGTATTCATAAATAAATTTTATTTATATATTTTAAATATAAATACGTGTGTGTTATTATAAACTATTAGAACCGATATTAGGTAAAGTTTACGCAAAGCTATAGCTTTGCCGAAAGGAATGATATAGTTTGAGAAGAGAAGATTTAAGAAATGTAGCGATTATCGCCCACGTTGACCACGGTAAAACAACACTCGTTGACGAAATGCTGAAGCAGGGCGGTGTATTCAGAGATAACCAGGTAACGGAAGAAAGAGTAATGGACTCAAACGATCTTGAAAAAGAAAGAGGCATTACCATTCTTGCAAAAAATACAGCCGTACACTACGGCGACATAAAGATAAATCTTATAGATACCCCCGGACACGCTGACTTCGGCGGTGAGGTTGAACGTATACTCAAAATGGTAAACGGTGTCGTTCTGCTCGTTGATGCGGCGGAAGGTCCTATGCCACAGACGAGATTCGTGCTTGAAAAAGCACTCGGTATGGGTCATAAGGTAATCATTGTTGTAAATAAAATTGACAGAGCGGATGCAAGAGTTGACGAAGTACCCGATGAAGTTCTTGAATTGTTCATTGATCTTGATGCAACAGACGAACAGCTGGATTCCCCCATCATATTCTGTAACGGCCGCGCGGGAACGGCATCCCTTAATCCTCATTCACAGGATCCCGACCTCAGAGTATTGTTTGAGGCGATAGTAAACCATATTCCGTGCCCTGAGGGAGATGAAAACGGTGAGCTTCAGTTGCTTGTTTCCTCCATCGACTATAACGAATACGTCGGAAGAATAGGTATCGGAAGAATTGAAAGAGGAAGCATAAAGCAAGGCCAGGAGGTAATGATCTCCAATTTCCACAGCGGTGCAACTCCGAAAAGAAGTAAGATAGTAAAGCTTATGCAGATAGACGGACTTAACCGTGTCGGCGTTGAAAAAGCAACAATGGGTGACATTGTTTGCTTCTCGGGTGCTGAAGATATAACTATCGGTGATACAGTAACTTCAACGGCTTGTATTGAACCCCTTGAATTTGTCAAGGTAAGTGAGCCGACTATAGAAATGACGTTCTCTGTAAATGACAGCCCGTTTGCAGGACGAGAAGGAAAATTTGTAACGAGCCGTCAGATAAGAGAAAGACTGTACCGTGAGCTTTTGAAGGACGTTTCCCTCCGTGTTGAGGACGGCGAGACAACAGACTGCTTCCGTGTAATGGGCAGAGGAGAAATGCACTTATCCATACTTATTGAAACGATGCGCCGTGAAGGATATGAAATATGCTGTTCCACACCGAGAGTTCTGTTCAAGGAAATCGACGGTGTGACATGTGAGCCTATGGAGCTTGCACAGGTGGATGTTCCGGCTGAATATGTCGGTGTCGTTATTGAAAAGCTCGGCGCAAGAAAAGGCGAGCTCCTTGAAATGTCAACACAGGGAAGCCGTACAAAAATAAACTATAAAATTCCGTCAAGATGCCTTATCGGCTACCGTTCACAGCTTATGACCGATACAAGAGGTGAGGGCATACTCAATACTCTGTTTGACGGATATGAGCCGTACAAGGGTGAGATAGTAAGAAGATACACAGGCTCGCTTATCGCATCTGAAACAGGTGAGGCGACATCGTACGGTCTGTTCAACGCACAGGACAGAGGTGATATGTTCATACCTGTTCAGACACCCGTTTATGAGGGTATGATCGTCGGTCAGTCGCCGAAAATTGGCGATATTGCCGTGAATGTATGTAAGAAAAAGCACCTCACCGCTATCCGTTCGACGGGTGCAGACGAGGCTTTGAAGCT
>JAZNEN010000253.1:0-3396 GCA_045588615.1 Eubacteriales bacterium | reverse complement strand
TTGTCAGTAGTCTGAAATGGGCGCAAGCCCATTTTAGGAGTTGGCTCATTTAAGGAAATATATGGTAAACTTTGTAGGGACGACCATTGGTCGTCCGCCTCGAAATGTATAAATATACTAAAAGCGGGAGTGCGCAGTTCGCATACGAACTGCTTGCACCCCCCTACGGAATAAATATTCAAAAAAATACATGGGGCGGCTTATTTCAGGAGTTATTTCCTTAAATGAGCCGGCCCCATAAGCTTTTATTTATGCATTTTTAAATTCGTCGAGTGCGGGAAAGGATTCGACCTTGTGTGTTTCTTCAAACTCCAGGAAGCTTTCACTGAAGTTTTCGCCCGACACCTGTGTTTGCGTTCTCGCAAGTGCCGAAGGTAATCCGTTTTCGATAAATGCTATCAAATGGTAGCCCGCCTGTGATTTTATGACAGCACAGTCGCCCTTGACAGCTCCGCCGAATGCCCAGCTTGCAAGCTCCGGATACGCTTTTTGGAGCTCTTTTTCCGTGTAATTTTCAAAAAGACCGCCCAGATAACAGTTCGATCTGTCCTCGGAGTACGCTAAGGCAAGCTCTGTAAATTTTTCCTCGCTCTTATCCTTTTCCCAAAGTGCCTTTATTTCATTCGCTTTCGCTTCTGCCGCGGAATCCGAGCCGTATGTATCGGCTGTGAAAAGTATATGGCGCGAAGTCACCGTGTCAAGCATATCGCGTTCGGTAAGCTTTGTAAGAAGGTACACCGTATAAGATTCCGTTGTCGGATTGTGGTAAACGAAGGTTTCGTTTACCTCTCTTTTTTCGTCAAACAGCCATTCGGTAACTATATCACCCTCGGAATATGCGTATTCGTTGGCAAACGATGCGTCATAGACCTGCTTTATCTGGTCATCCGTAAGCTCAGGATTCATACCCTTGATGTTTTCGTAAAGCAATTCCGTAAATTCATCGGAATTTTTCGCTTCCGCCATAAGATTTGCATAATCCTCTGCCACGCTCTGCGTCATTGTTGATGATTCCGAGTCGCTGTAAGGAAGCTCAAGACAACGGAAGTTTACAGTCGAAAAGTGCTTATAGTATTCATCGTAATACTCCTCAAGCTCCGTACCCTCGAGCATATCCTTGTGTCTTGTGAGATATTCGTATTTTACGGCGATAAAGTCAAGCTCAAGACAGCGGAGGATGTCAGCGTTTGTCACACCCGTGCCGTACTTTGAAGCATCTATTGCCTTTGCTTTTTCATCAAGGGCTGCTTTTTCGCCGTCTGTTATCTTAACATCGCCGAGAAGTGCGGCTTCTGCCAGAACCAGATTCTGATTGATCTGATTTACCGTGTTACTCATAAAGAAATCGTACCAGGTGGATTCCTGATTGTACTGGTCATTCAGGTCTTTTGTGATATCGGGGTACATATTCAGCTCTTTAAGCTGTTCGTCGTACAGCTCCACAAAGCCGTAATAGCCGTCGTAAAAGTAATACGTGTACATTGCAAGGTCTACCTTGTAATTTTCACTTGACATTACGACCGTGCCCGATTTATACGCGTTTGATGCTTTGTATTTGTTGTTCGCCATAATTATACAAGCCGTAACAACAGCGGCAACAAGAACAACGGACACGGCAATTATTGTAATGCGTTTTATAAGCTTTCGCTTTTTATCTGCCTTTTCCGCCGCCTGTCTTTCGCGGCGCAATTCTTTATGTTTTTCCTGAACCGATTTGTTCTTACTCATATATAAACTCCGTTAAATTCCAAGCACTTTTTCAAATTCTTCGTTTACAGTTACCTTGTGGTCTTTTTCCATCTGCTCATATACAGCCTCTATTCTTGCCGTTTCAACAGCTGATTTTACCGATGCAAGATACTGGGGAAGTCCCTTTGAAACGAAGTACATAATGTGGTAACCGTATGTTGTTTTAACTATTTCAACGTCACCGGCAACACGCTTTTCGTCAAATGCCCAATCCTCAAATTCCTTGACCATCTGACCCTTGGGGAAGTTTTCGTAAAGTCCGCCTGTTGCGGCAGAGCCGCCGTCTGTTGTATATTTTGAAGCCAATTTACCGAATGTTTCGGCAGTTTTGTCGGAATTGTTGAACTCGTCAAGTATTTCCTTTGCCTTATCTTCCTCTTCAACGAGGATGTGGCGCACGCTTGACGTTTCCGCCTCGTCATTGTACGGAGCTTTTACAAGTGTGCCGATGTGCACGGTCTTTTCTTCTTCAGGCCATATTGCCGTTTTGTCGCCGTCTTTTCTTTCAGCATCAAACGCCCAGTCAAGTATAGCAACGCCTTCTTCATACTTAAGGTCGGTATATGCACAGTTATCTGTGTAGTACTTGATATCCTCGTCTGTTGCCTCGGGGTTGAATTCCTTCATGTATTCCTCGATGACTGCCTTGAATTCATCTGTTGTCGTGCACGCGTTGAATTTGTCAGCATATGCCTTAGCCTCGTCCTTTGTGGGCGTTTTAACGGCGGTCGTTTCTGTATCTGTTTCAGTGCCGTCGGTATATGATATGGGGAAGTAATTCAATTCAACAAGAGTGTATTTTTTCTTGTTTTTCTCATATTCGGCATTTATTTCGTCTTCTGTTGCCTCGGGATTTGTGTCGTTGATGTGCTTTCTGTACTTGTCGGCAAGTGCGCTGACCTCATAGCATTTCTTTGCGATATCCTTTGTAAGGTACGTAATGCCGTCTGGAGCATTGTATGCGTCAGCCTTTGTCTGTACGTCGGCAAGCTCTTCGTCTGTAAGGGTGATGCCTGCTTTCTTTGCACCCTCTGCAATGAGATAATAGTATTCAAGGTAGCCCTTCATCTCGCTCTTGAGATAGTCATGCCACGTCTGTCCCGACATTGCATACTGCTGCTTGAGGGTATACTTGAAGTCCGGCACCTCACCGCCGTAATACATCAGTGAACTGCCGTACTGATCTACGATAGTCTGTGCAAGATCGTAAAGGAAGAAATAATATTCCGCACCTGTGATGTTGACATCGCCGACCGTTGCGGCAACCGATGCAAGCTCCTCTTCAGTAGGAAGCTCAACGGGGGTTTTCGGTACTGTGTCCTCCCCGGGTGCTGTAGTTATACTTGAAAGATCGGATGTATCATTTGATTCGTAAACGACCGTACACGCACTCATCCCAAGCGATACAGCGGCAAGTGCGCCTGCAAGCAGTCTTATTTTCATTTTTTTCACAGTATCAGTATCCTTTCGGTAAAGTTACGGTAATTATACATTACCGAAATTTAACGTGTCAACGGGTAAAATGTAAATTCAAATCGTACAGTTATAATACTAAACAGGTTTTTCAAAATATATCTTGACTAATGTGTGCATTTTGTGATAGAATACAATGAGCAAAAATGGGTTTGAAACGGGACGTCGTCACTT
>JAZNEN010000252.1:0-4102 GCA_045588615.1 Eubacteriales bacterium | reverse complement strand
CGCTTGGCCTCCGACTTTACCAGAAACAAAATACAGCAAAAAGTCGCTTATCGAAAAATGCAACATCGAAAATAAAAGCGATGATACAACAACAGAACAAATTATACCGTATTTTTTATACGAACAAAGCACTATTCCCCGAAAAACAAATTCTTCGCATACAGCAGGACACACACAGTATACAAGCAGAATAAATACTGCATTGGACGGTGAAACACCGCCTGTAGAAACCGTGGGCACATACTGACCGTTTGATAAATAGATCCCCGTAAGACGTATAAGCGCTGTTGAAAGAAACAGCAAAAGTGATGCGGGAATAATAAACACAAACGATCTTACGCCAAATGGTTTCAAGTTGATCTTTTTGATGTGATCTGCTCCGTTTATACGGCAGTAAAACAGCCCCGGCAAAACAAATGTTATTATTTGGAGAATGAGAACTGCAAAAAAGGTTTCGGTTCCGTAATTATTTTCCTCAAATGTCACAAATCCCGACAGAGATGTAAGAATATATGTCACCAAAACAAACAGCGGAACACGGTGATATGTCTTAAATACGGGCAATTGATAATACCCCTTCCTCGGTTACAATAGCATTTGCACGCACATCAAACTTGCCTCTCGGAAGCGGAGCATCCGATACAAGGCTTTTATATGCGATTCCTATAACAGAACCTGTAAAATGAGAAAGATATCTGTCATAAAATCCCTTGCCATACCCTATTCTGTAGCCGTATTTGTCATAGGCTAAAGCGGGTACAAGACAAATAGCACAGCTGTTTTCCTTTTTACTGAATCTTTCATTTGTTTCAGGTGGCTCTGCAATTCCGAAAGTTCCACCCTTTTGAAGTTCCTCAAGTGATGTAATAAAATGAAAATTCATTTTATTTGTGCCGGGAATGCATCTCGGGTAAGCAACACGCTTGCCGTCTGCAAATGCCCTTTCGGCAATAGCATCTACGTTTATTTCATCCCGCACGGGCGAATACATAAGTATCGTGTCGCAATATCTGTACGAAATACACGAAAGAAACTTCTCACAGATCTGACTGTCAAGCAGCTTTTTTTCTTCTTCAGATATACCCGCACGTATCTGCCTGTATTTTTCCCTTATTTGCGATTTTTCTTCTCTTAATTCAAATATCGGCATACATTATTTCTCCAAGTATCCTGTCAGCCGTTTCTTCATCCTTCAGCGTCTTTATTATCACGGCAGAAAACGGGATCGCACATCCCATTCCCTTTGCGGTTATCACGTTATCGCAAGCCGTAACGCTTTCGCCTGTGTATTCACATCCGTGAAGATATTTTTCAAATCCCGGATAGCACGTTGCACGTTTTCCTTTAAGCAAGCCGTGAATACCCAAAACAGAAGGAGCTGCACATATTGCCGCCAGAAGTATCCCATTTTCCTGTGCTGTTTTCAGATATTTTGCAACATCCTCACTTTTTGAAAGCGTCTGTGTGCCGACACCGCCGCCGGGAAGTATCAGGCAGTCGGCATTTGCGATATCCGAAACAGTCATCTCAGAGTTCATAATATCGGCATCGAAATCGATGCCGTGTGCGCCTTTTATCTTCTTTTCGGAAAGCGATACCGTTTTCACATCAATATCAGCACGGCGAAGCATATCAAGTGTTACAAGCGCCTCACATTCTTCAAGGCCGTCCGCACAAAGCATATATACCATAAAATTCCCTTTCTCCGCCAAGCGGCTCAATCAAAGTTTGAATACATCTTTATAACTCAATCCAGAAATACAGCTTCATATATTTCATCAGCCTTTTTGCCGTTTTCAACAGCCAGCGCAAATATTTCACGGCCTGAAATTCGGTAAAATCCCTCTTCACGGCAGTATATCTCGTAAGGCTTATCGCCGTCTGATATCATATAACCGCAAACAGTACCGTCTTTTTTTATAAACTCAACCTTTCTGTGGGTCTCTCTTATATAAAGTTCAAAAAGATCGTACGGCAATATGACGGGACTTTGAGCTCTTTCACAATACAGACCATACAAAAGCCTTGTATCATCTGCACTTTCCGTTACAAACTTTGAATTTTCCGTAAGCTCGTATACATTTTTATAGACTTCCGTATCCACATCGAACTTCTTGTATATATCGTAGTGAAAGCTCTCCTGCGGAACTGTAAATATAAGCTTGTCACCTTTTTGTTTACACATTTTTACGGTTTCCGTAATGAGAACACGGAAAACACCCTTAAGCCTGTACTTACTTAAAACACCTGCGCCGTATATATACGATATATCGCCGCATCTTACAACGTGTATAACGCTTACAGGCTCGCCGTTATATTTGCCGAGTATAACATCCACATTGCTTCTGTTTTCCAAAAGCTTATAAAATTTATCCGCAAATTCGTTTGCTGAAAATATCTCGCCGAAAAGCTTTTTGGCAAAGCCAAGCTCATCGGAATTTTTACAGTAGTCAACAGTAATTGCCACTTTTATTCATTTCCTCCATTGATCATTTCATAATATTCCTCTTTTGTCATCAGAAGCTCACGAGGTTTATTGCCTGAGGGAGCGCTGCATATACCGAGCTCCTCCATACGGTCGATTATTTTTGCCGCACGTCCGTAGCCGACAGACAGCTTTCTCTGGAAAAGCGAAGTTGACACCTTGCCCGATTCAAAAGCAAATTCTATTGCAGGTTGGAGCATTTCGTCCTCTTCTCCGCCCTTGTCTGAATCAAAAACATCAAAAGCAGACTGCTTACCTGCATTGATCTGTGATGCTTCCCTGTCTATCTTTTCTTTTATTCCTTCGTCAAACGATACCTTGCCGTATGTTTTCTTGATAAACGACGTTACAGCTTCAACCTCTGAATCGCTTACAAATGCCCCCTGCAAACGTATGGGCTTTGCAATTCCGACAGGAGCATACAGCATATCGCCGCGGCCAATGAGCTTTTCGGCACCTGCGATATCAATGATCGTTCTCGAGTCGACCTGAGATGACGTTTTACACGCAATTCTTGACGGTATATTTGCTTTGATAGTACCCGTTACGATATCAACAGACGGTCTTTGTGTACCGATTATAAGATACATACCGGCCGCACGTGCCTTTTGTGCAATACGGCAGATGGAGCTCTCAACATCGTTTTTAGCTGTCATCATAAGATCCGCAAGCTCATCTATAACTATAACGATCTGCGGCAGGTGTTCCTTTTCGGGATCGCTTGCCGTGACTTCGTTATAACCGAAAATATTTCTGCATCCGACTTCTTCAATGAGAGTATATCTTCTTTCCATCTCTTCCACAGCCCAATGGAGAGCACCGGCTGCCTTTTTGGGATCTGTCACGACAGGAACGAGCAGATGAGGTATCTCGCTGTACGGCACAAACTCAACCTTTTTCGGGTCAATAAGCATTATGCGCACATCGTCCGGCGATGCCTTGCACAGAAGGCTGACAAGCAAGCTGTTGATACATACGGATTTACCCATACCGGTTGCACCAGCAACGAGCATATGGGGCATCTTGGCGATATCAAGATACACAGGCTCACCGACAACATCGACACCGAGTGCACATGTGAGCTTACTTTCGGATTTCCTGAAGCGGTCTGTGTCAAGCAGTTCTCTTATCCTTACAATTCTGATATCCTTATTCGGCACTTCAACCCCGACGGCATCCTTGCCGGGAATAGGGGCTTCTATTCTGACACCGGTTGATGCAAAAGTCATGGCAATATCATCTACAAGCTTTGATATCGCGGTTACTCTGACGCCCGGGGCAAGCTTAAGCTCATACCTCGTTATTGTAGGTCCTCTTGAAATATGCACGACGCTTGCGTTTACATTAAAGCTTGCAAGCGTACTTATAAGCTTCTTTGAATTTTTTTCAAGATCTGCCGAAACATCTATCGATTGCTGATTATCGTCATACTTCAAAAGCGACATTGGCGGCAAGCGGTACACAGGCTTTCCGGGATCCGGCATTTGGTCAGGTGATGTTCCGACAGTACTTTTTTCAATTTCTATCGTTTTCTCTTTCTGTACGGAGATATCTTCTTCTGTTATTGGAACAGCCTTGGAATTATCCTAAGTCGGATCGTAGCCATGTCGTTCTGTG
>JAZNEN010000251.1:0-2064 GCA_045588615.1 Eubacteriales bacterium | reverse complement strand
CACGGCTTTAAAAAGGACTATTCGGTGAATATATAGTTTTAGATCAATACGCATAAAGGCGTACCGATTTTGCATTTTGCCGTAAAAACAGCTTGGCGTTTTATCAAATAAGGGGATATTTTATGAATAAGGCGGAAAATTTTACAGAGGGGAAAATTTTTTCACCTCTTATACGATTTGCTGTGCCCGTTTTGCTCGCGTTGTTCTTGCAGGCAATGTACGGTGCGGTGGATCTACTCATAGTCGGGCAGTTTGGCGGTGATATGGCTGATGTATTTGTGTCGGCTGTTTCTACGGGAAGCCAGATGGTAATGACGCTCACGGTAGTCATCACGGGACTTGCGATGGGATTGACTGTATATGTCGGCGGAAGAATAGGTGCGGGCAAGCGTGAGCAGGCGGGGCAAATAATCGGAAGCGGAATTACCCTTTTTGCCGTCATTTCCCTTGTACTTACAGTTGTTATGGTGCTTTCGTCATCTGCCTTGGCAAAGCTTATGAATGCCCCTGCCGATGCTTTTGATAACACTGTTTGGTATATCGCTATATGCTCGGCAGGAACGCTGTTTATCGTGGCATACAATCTTGTCGGAAGCATATTCAGAGGGATAGGCGATTCCAAAATACCTCTTTTGACCGTGGCAATAGCCTGTGTTTTAAACATTTTAGCAGACTTACTTCTCGTTGCGGTATTTGATATGGGGTCGATCGGTGCCGCACTTGCAACTGTTTTCGCCCAAGCGGTGAGCGTTTTGCTTTCGTTGCTTATTATAAAAAAACGTACTCTTCCGTTTGATTTTTCAATCAAATATCTGCGCCCCAAGGCGGTACATATCAAGCACATTCTGCGTCTGGGAATGCCGATCGCCTTTCAGGACTTGCTTGTGAGCATTTCGTTTCTTGCCATTCTCGCGATAGTCAACGACCTTGGACTTAACGAATCTGCAGGCATCGGTGTTGCGGAAAAGGTTTGTGCGTTCATAATGCTTATTCCGTCATCGTTTATGCAGGCGATGTCGGCTTTTGTTGCCCAGAATGTCGGTGCTTTGCGGTATGACCGTGCAAAAAAGGCTTTGTTTTACGGCATTGCATCTTCTCTGACTGTCGGAATTATTGTCGGTTATTTTTCATTCTTCCACGGGGATATACTCGCGGGGATATTCGCATCGGATATAAATATAATCACTCCCGCCGCCGAATACCTCAAGGCATACGCCATAGACTGTGTGCTGACAGCGTTTCTGTTTTGCTTTATGGGATATTTCAACGGGTGCGGAAATACTTCTTTTGTTATGATTCAGGGCATTATAGGCGGTATAGGAATAAGACTGCCCGTGTCCTTTATAATGAGTAAGTCAGTTCCCGTTTCGTTGTTCCGCATAGGACTTGCCACCCCGATGTCGACCGCTGTGCAGATATTGCTGTGTGTCGTATTTTTCATATCTGTTGAATCACGCCGTAAAAGAAAAATGAGATAAAATTCTGTTTTTGGTGAATATTAAGAAATCTTAATATGCCGTACTGTTTATTTTTAATAAACCGTATGATATAATTTAACTGCAAAGAAAACACATCAGAGGTGATTATTTTGGCAGAGATAATATTCAGCGTGCTTTTGTTCGGTATACCGACGTTGTCGCTTGGTTTGTTTTTCATCAGTCTTTACAGATACGTTTCGGCAAAAAGAAAAAATAAAAGGACACCCGACACGTTTTCCAAGGCGGAAATAGGCGCAAGAAAAATGATGCTTGTGATATTTTCAGTCATTACAGGTGTTCTTCTGGCAATTCTTATAGGCCTTACGGTTCTGCTTTATTTAGCTGTTGCATTTATGTGAGGGACTATGAAAGACAGAAAATTTAAAATCATACTTTTTTCCGTTATCGGTGTGTGCCTTATTTTGACCGCGGCGCATTTTGCTTACGATATTTATGCGTACAATCATTGCTCCATAATCTATTTTATCGCAAAGGAGCTGTGGTGATGAAGCTTTTCAGACAAATAATAACGATATTATTGATAATAGCGCTTTTTGCATCGTTCAATTTCAGTATGTATCAGCTT
>JAZNEN010000250.1:0-26636 GCA_045588615.1 Eubacteriales bacterium | reverse complement strand
TCTGTTTCTGCCTTCTAAAAGCATATTTCCTCTCCGTTCATAAACGTTTTTCTATGACTTTATTATATCATATTTTCCGCTTTTTTTGAAGCTTTTTAGCGAAAAAAAGACCGCCGACTTTACCTTTGTCAGCGG
Source organism: Eubacteriales bacterium (assembly GCA_045588615.1). Classification (GTDB taxonomy): domain Bacteria; phylum Bacillota; class Clostridia; order Oscillospirales; family CAG-272; genus RGIG7213. The sequence goes on along the minus strand of JAZNEN010000250.1, from coordinate 26,501 downwards.
TCTGAGCCTTTGCTGATGGCAAAGGCTCAATTTTTGTTTTGTTTATAAAGAGTATATCTTTTCTGCATCCAGAAGCTTGACACCTGCTTTTGTCAGAAGTTGTTCAGCATGTTCGGGATCTGATGTGCTTATGATGACACAAGCGTATTTTTCATCACCCGGTGTGAGAAATGCGTACATATAGTCAACGCTTATGCCCGCCTGCGCCAAAAACTGCATTGCTTCCGAAAAGCTTCCGGGACGGTCTTCTATCTGTATTGCAATAACGTCGGTAAGAGCTGTCATAAGCCCTGCACGTCTGCACACCTCAGATGCCTCATCGGGCTTGTTTACGATCAGGCGTAAAATTCCAAAATCAGTTGTGTCGGCAATTGACAGCGCACGGATGTCTATTCCGGCACTTGCTAAAATACGTGTTATCTCCGCGATCCTTCCCGACTTATTTTCCATAAATATAGAAAGCTGCTTAACTCTCATATTCCCCTCCGTTATTCCATATCAAAATTAAAGCACCGGTTGGTTAATGATCCGCTGCTGTACATAATTACAACATCATCTATATCCGCTTGTGCGGCGTATTCGGCAATCGGTAAGCCGTCATAGTGGCGCATATCAATAATATGCAATTCTTCGCACGCAAGCGCAAGGTACGGCGAAACCGCACCGCCATAGCTGTCGCGAACGAGCAATACCTTTTTGCCATTATTACACATATTGTTTTTTACTGTTTGCAATCCAAAGTCGCCGCCAAGAAACGCTCCGTAAGCCACAGTAGAGATATTACCGTCTTCTTGGGGCAAATGTTCTTTAAAAATAACCGAATTTGCAAAATCTCCGCTTCTTACTTCATCGTAAGTGGTTACGGTAAAAGATGTTTCAAATTGTGGGTATAACACCGCAAAATCGTCAAGTCCGCCGTATATCGGCCCCACACGGCGTCCCAAGGAACCCAAAAAACAGCTTTCTGTATTTTTAGCGGTATACGATGATATATTTTTTATTTGTTCATCAGTTTCGTATCCTAATTCGTCTATCAAAAGCTGCGCAGCGTAAAAGCCGCCGTATACGTTCCAATGGTGATCGGTTTTGTAGAACAGGCTGTAATGATCTATATCCGAGTTTTGAATGCTGTTCATCATATTCATTGCCGACATTCCCTTATCAGACAGCAAATCGGGTAATTCCGTAATACTCTGGTCTACCGTGAGATATTTATACGGCATTTTCAAATCGTATAAAGGATTTCTTTCGATAACATTGGAAAATGTAAGATTTATTCCGTTTTCGTTAAGCTGTTTTTCCAAATGCTCAAGCTTCCCGACGTACTCGGTATAATCCCGCTGATAGCCGCCATTATTAAATACAGTGTATGCGAGATAACCGTTATCAAGCTTTGTAACTTGATATCCGGGATCTATGATACATTTTTTGCCCATTAGCCCTTGACACGCACCGTTGAAATATGCAACGTATGTTTTCCCGGAAAGATACTGCCCGTCCTGCTCCTTAACGCTTTCGTAAATATCGTAAAGAACAGCAGCAGACATTTTTTCTTGATTAAAATCTGATCTTATATGATCATTTGCTCCTTTGAAAAAAGCCAAAAGACCACAAAAAACAAATATTCCTATTGCTATTGCAGTGATTTTGTATTTCATTCATTCACCTCCACTGCAAACTAAGACATATTATTAAATATTCGCAGTGTGCATATAAATTTATTTTGTGCCATAATATTTATCCGTCACTCTTGTACAACAGGGCGCATTTGCATAAAATTGAAAAAACGATCATCCGTAATTGCGCTCGCGTTGTGTAAGGAAATTACAATATCTGCTTCAATTCTCACTGCATAATCATATATACTTTCGCCCTTAAACCAACGGCCGTCAAGAAGATGTAATTCACTGCATGCTAAAGAAAGATACGGTGCACATACGCCTGAAAAACTATCAGCAACAAGAACGATTTTTTTATCATTATCAGCGTTATTGTTTTTTATGAGCTGCCACGGCACGCTGCCACCGAGATATACGAAATAATCATTGTCATTGGTATCTGCCTTTTGGGTTAAATACTCCATTCGGAAAATTGCATCGAAAAACGTTCCTTCTGTGATATCCCCGCCTGTGTTTACTAAAATATCTGTGTCAAAACGGGGATAGATCAAAGTCATATCGTCTACGGGAGAAAATACCGTTCCGGTTCCTCTGCCTTGAGTGCCGAGAAAGGATTTCGTATACGTATCTTGGTTATATCTGTCAATATTGAGTATGTCTGCATTAAATTCAAAGCCGGAGTTATCTTTTAAATATTCGCATATTAACGTATTTGCGTAAAAGCCGGTTTGCGGCAGCCAATGGTGATCGGATTTAAAAAAGCTGCCATAATGTGAAATGCCGTCTGTCCGCATTTGAGATTCAATATCTATATAGGAAAGGTCACTTTTTTCCAAGGCGTCAACCAAACTCGCTGAGTTTGCACCGGGAGAAATAACTTTATACGGCAAATATTCGTTATAATCGTATCGGCTTAGCTTTGCCGGTGCTAAAACATATAAGAAGTCAATGTTTTTTTCTTGAAGCGCCGCATCAAATTCTTTCAAGGATTCAACACGAAACGCGCCATCAAAATTTTCCTTTTCGATGTCAGCGTAAATAAGCATATTATTCTTCAGTTTTGCTACACTGTCATACCCTTTTACATACTTTTTTCCGGTAATTTGATGGTATGCACCGTTGACGTTAACGTATTCATCGTGACAAAAAACCATTTTGGCGTTTTCATCTTTGAAGAATATAAATAGGTTTTTCAGCGAAGAAAAAGAAAATCCGTCCAAATTACATTCTTGTTGAATGAGCCGTCCGCCGACAACGAGAAATCCTATTAATGAAATAAAGATGAAAACCGTGGTTACGATAGCGGTAATTTTATATTTCATATTTTCTCCGTATCAGAAATTGAAGTAGATAAACGGGTTATATGCACCTTTTACGATGCAGCTTACAGCAAACACAAACAATGTCATAAGTACTATCGGATACACAACGTTTGCTGTTTTGCCGTTCTTTATTTTTTCCGGAACGTATTTAAATACCGGTATGCAGAAAAGAATACCGAATATAAATTCAAATTTGTTCTCGGACAGGTAGAATATAACCTTGTCGCACATAAGACCCATTGAGCCGAAGCCGAACATATCTTTCATATAAGATATTGCAGATGTCAGATTTTCTGCCCTGAAAAGCACCCAGCCCATAATAACAAAGAACAGTGTGTAGACTGTGCCGAAGCCTTTGAGCTTGTTTGCAAATCCTGTCAATTTTTCGATAGCTATGAGGACAAAGTATATAAGTCCCCAAATGATGAATGTCCAGTTTGCACCGTGCCATATACCCGTTAAAAACCAAACCACAAAAAGGTTAAAAACAAGTCTTGACTTTGTTTTTACACGGCTTCCGCCGAGCGGGAAGTACACATAATCACGGAACCACGAGCCGAGTGACATATGCCATCTGCGCCAAAACTCGCTTATAGAGCGTGAAATATACGGATAGTCGAAGTTTTCAAGAAAATGGAAGCCGAACATTCTGCCAAGTCCGATACCCATATCTGAGTAACCCGAAAAGTCATAGAATATCTGAAGTGTATAGGCTATAGCACCGACCCACGCAAACGCTACGCTTCGTCCGTCGGCATCAAATGCTGCGTCAGCCACTAAAGCCATTACGTTTGACAAAAGAACCTTTTTACAAAAACCGATTATAAATCTGCATATGCCCCGTGAAAAGTCCTCGACCGTTTCTACCCTATTGTGTATTTCATCGGCAACAGTTTGATAGCGGACTATGGGACCCGCTATAAGCTGAGGGAAAAACGATATGTACAAGGCGATATTCAACGGGTTTTTTTGCACTGATCCGTTTTTACGGTAAACATCTATAACGTACGACATAGCCTGAAACGTAAAGAATGATATACCGATGGGCAATGCAATTGATGTCACAGGGACTGATATACCGAGATTATTGATGTTTTGCAGTGTGAAGTTCAGATATTTGAAAATGAACAGTATTCCGAGGTTGCATGCAACAGACAATGCCACCATCAGCCTGCTGATATTTTTGTTCTCCCGCCATTTTTCAACACCTAAGGCAAAAAGCCAGTTCATGATTATTGACAAGATCATAATCAGAACAAACCGAGGCTCGCCCCATGCGTAGAAAAATAAGCTGGCAAATGTCAATATAACATTTTGGACTGTACGTTTTCCTTTAAAAAGATAGTACAGCGCCACCACAATGGGTAAGAACGCAAAAACGAAAATAATGCTTGAAAATAGCATAAACTACCTCTTTCTGATTTAATGTACGAATATAAACAATTGTTATTCAAACTACAGTTTTTAAATGACGTGTTCCGGTGCTTACGAAAATGTATTGAAATTTATAATACACTTCAAAATATTGGTTTATTTTTTTGCATTGAAATTGAACATGATATCAAGATTTTGTAATGCAGTGTTGGCATATAAGGCGATTACTGTGTCAATTTCATTTTCTTTAACGTAATTTTGAATGTTCACATCGGTATAATATCGGAGATCTATGATATGTAATTCTGAACATACAAGTGATAAATATGCAGCCGGTATATTACCATAACTGTCTTTTACAATAAGTATTTTTTTGTCATTTTGCGACATGTGGTTTTTAATGACTTTTAAAGCTTTATCACCAAATAAATATGTGCTGTAAGTATGTCCTCCGCCTATTTTGAAGCTATTCAAATTAAACATGGTATCATAGAAAACACCGTTTGATGTGATACAGTATCCGTTATAAACATCATCCCAACTATCAATGCTGAAATTTGTATCAAATTTTGGATATATCAATGAAAAATCGTCTTTTCCGGCAAAAATGCGCCCTGTTCTTCTCCCCTCGCTGCCAGTAAAATAGTTTTTGTACGTATCGACATTATATTGGGTGATATCTGTGTACATTTTATCTATTTCATAACCGCAGCTTGTTTGCAAAAAATCACAAATTTTTTGATAGGCATAAAAACCGCCTTGAGGTGTCCAATGATGATCCGTTTTGAAGTAAAAATCATATTGTTCCAAATTGTCTTTTTCGAATTCTTTCTTTATATCGACGATGTTTACCCCATTTTTCTCAATAGAACATAAAAACTCAGACGGATCTCCGTATATCGGGGATATTCCTTTTGGTGCATATTGGTTGTTTTCACCAAGTTTACTCGGTACGCAAACGTAAAGGAAATCTGTTTTATTTTCTTTTGCAAAAGAATAAAAATCTGTTATATATTCGGTTGCCTTTTTATGATCCAATACAGATTTTTGCGTGTCAGCGAATGCAAGATAACCATTGTTAAGCTTTACAACGTCGGAAGAAATATCAAAAACGTATTTTTTATCACATAAAATGTGATAAATACCATTCGCCTCAATATACTGCTTGTTGAAAGGAGCATTTTTGGCATCAGTATTTTTTACGTGTAAAACAGCGGATTTTATGGTGGGGAGTGAAAATTTTTCGCCTGCAAATTCTTCTTTGATTGATTCATAATTAGAAACGATATTGAAAAAAAACATAGTTGTTAAGAATATAATAAAACAAACAGACAAAATTTTATATTTCATCATGTTGCCCCTCATTATTCAGCTAAAGAATATCCGTCAGAGAATGCCTTGATGTTTGTTTCCTTTGTTTTTTCGGGGACTGTGTCGCAGATGGTTTTCAGCCATACTTCTTTATCGATATGGAGGAATTTTGCCGCCATACCTAAAAGCACCATATTTACAGCCTTTGCTGAGCCTGCGGCTTCAGCCACGGTGAGTGCATCTGCGCTTATTATCTTTATCCCTGTTTTTTCTATCTTTTCGAGTATATTTTCGGGATATTCAGCCTTACCCATAATTACAGGCATAGGATCTATTTTCTGTGTATTTGTGATGATGATACCGTCGGGCTTGAGATAGGACACCCAGCGAGCCGCCTCAAGCTGTTCAAAGGAAATGAGTATATCAGCCTCGCCCTTTTCGATAACGGGAGAGAATACCTTTTCGCCGTATCTTACGTATGTTACAACGGAGCCGCCTCTCTGCGACATACCGTGTACCTCACTTACCTTTACATCGTAGTCAAGACCTGTGAATACTGCGCCCATTATTTTGGAAGCAAGGAGCGTGCCCTGACCGCCTACGCCGACAATAAGTATATTTTTAACCATGATCTGTACCGTTTCCCTTTCTTATTTCTCGATAGCACCGAGCTTACAAGCATATGTACATACACCGCAGCCGAGACACTGATTTTTGTCGATTATTGCACGTTTTTTGCCGTCATCGCATACTCTTACGGAGATTGCGGGACAGCCGCAGTTAAGGCAAGCCTTACAGCCGATGCATTTGTCTGCGTTTATCTTGAGCGCAGGCTCATGCTTGATGCCCTTGAGCAGTGCGCAGGGACGGCGTGAGATGATGAGCGACGGTTCAAGTGCGTTCATTTCCTCGTCAACAACGCGGCGCACCTCATCAACGTCAAACGGATCAACAACGGCAATACGCTTGATGCCGATGGAACGTGCAAGCTCTTCAATGTTTACTGCAGATGTAGGATCACCCTTTATCGTAAATCCGTTTGCGGGATTGTTCTGGTGGCCTGTCATGCCTGTGATTGAGTTGTCAAGCACAACAACAGTTGAAAATCCCTTGTTGTAAACGATATCTATAAGCCCCGTAATACCCGAATGGATGAATGTTGAGTCACCGATAACAGCCAGCGATCTCTTGCTTTCTTCGCCTCTCATCTTGTTGTAGCCGTGAAGTGCGGATACAGATGCACCCATACAAATACATGTATCGACAGAGGAAAGGGGAGCAGCCGCACCGAGTGTGTAACAGCCGATATCACCGCTTACATACGGCTTGTACTTGTTTATTGCGTAGTAGAAGCCTCTGTGAGGACAGCCTGCGCAAAGAACGGGGGGACGTGCGGGAATATCCTCGGAGAACGTGATGCACTCAGCCTCGTAACCGTCAACAGCCTTTTTGACTGTCGCCTGTGAAAATTCGCCGAGCAGGGAGAATATCTCCTTGCCGATGACTTTAACACCGTTTTTAAGGCAGTGTGTTTCAATAACATCGTCAAGTTCCTCAACAACGTAAAGTGTTTCAACGTTCTTTGCGAAATCCTTGATTATTTCAACAGGCAGGGGATTTACCATACCGAGCTTGAGATAGCTTGCATCTTCTCCGAATGATTCTCTTGCGTAGTTGTATGTAGTGCCTGCACAAATGAAGCCTCTCTTTTTATTATAATATTCAATTTTATTTATCTCGCAATTTTCAGCCCATTTTGCCATATCTGCCATGCGCTGTTCAACAAATGCGTGGCGGGGACGTGCCATAGCGGGCATCATTACGTTCTTTGCGGCATCCTTTTTGTATTCCTTAAGCTCAAGCTCTTTTCTTTCGCCAAGCTCAACAAGTGAGCGTGAGTGAGAAATTCTTGTGGAAAGACGGAGTAAAACGGGGGTGTCGTATTTTTCCGAAAGCTCATAAGCGAGAACTGTGAAGTCACGGCACTCTGCGGAGTCTGACGGCTCAAGCATAGGCACCTTTGCGCCTATTGCGTGACGGCGTGAATCCTGCTCATTCTGTGAGGAGTGCATACCGGGGTCGTCTGCAACAGCGCATACAAGACCGCCGTTAACGCCGATATATGACATTGTGTAAAGGGGGTCAGCCGCAACATTAAGACCAACGTGCTTCATTGCACAGAAGCTTCTGCCGCCGCCGATGCTGGCACCGGAGGCAACTTCAAAGGCAACCTTTTCGTTAGGAGCCCATTCGCTGTATATTTCATCATATTTTGCAACAAATTCAGTAATTTCCGTGCTGGGTGTGCCGGGGTATGATGAAACGACCTTAACGCCTGCTTCATATATACCGCGTGCTACAGCCTCATTTCCCAAAAGTAATTTTTTCATAATACAAAACCTTTCTGTTTTGGTGTTTATAATGTTGTGTGTTGTAGTATTGTTGGGGTTTCTATTTTTTGTTCATTTCATTCAACGTGATGACGGTGCGCACGCCTGCAACCCCCATGTAATTCGCAACGAGTTGCGAATTACACCGCAGTTGGCTTTGCCAACTGCACCGGGCAGTAAGCGCACATATTTCCTGCGGAAATATGTTTTTGTCTATTTTATCCGGGTGTGATGTTGTATGGACAGACGTCCTCGGATGTCCGTTTTCAAATAATAGTTTCACGCCCATTTTATGAGAACGGGTAATTCTGAAAAATCCGATTTTTATTTCACGTTTCTCAAGTCGATAACACGCTTTGCCTTACCGACAAATCTTTCGATGCTCTTCGGTTCAACGAGCGTTACCTTTATCTCGATTCCGAGAATGGATTTTATCTTATCGTGCACCTTTCTCTGGAGCGCTTCAAGCTCACTGTACTTTGCAAGGAGCGTGCCGTCGATGAGTTCAACCCTGACTTCAAGGTTGTCCGCATATCCTTCACGTCTTACAACGAGCTGATAGTGGGGGGAGATCTGCGATATACCTATAAGTGCGCTTTCAATCTGTGTCGGGAATACGTTAACACCTCTTATCTTGAGCATATCGTCGCTTCGTCCGATTATCTTATGCTTACGTGCGGTCGTTCTTCCGCATGCGCAAGGCACATAGTTGATGTTCGTTATATCTTTCGTTCTGTAACGGAGCATAGGGATACCCTTTTTGGTGAGGTTTGTCACAACAAGCTCACCTGTTGAGCCCTTGGGGAGCACCTCGCCCGATGCGGGATCGATTATCTCACAGAGGAAGTGGTCTTCGGAAATATGAAGTCCGTTTCTGAATACACAGTCTCCAGCCATACCGGGACCGTTCAATTCGCTCATACCGTAGTTATCGGTGACAAAGAAGCCGTTGCCCCACTTTTGTTCAATTTCGTTACGCATTTCGGGCGTACAGCCTTCGCTTCCCAAAAGTCCAAGCTTCAGCTTGTAGTTGTCAAGAGAAAATTCTCCTGCATGCTCTGCCGCAGCTTCTGCAAGATATAAGCAGTAAGAGGGAGTTGCGACGATCGTATCCGTTCCGAAATCACGCATAAATTTAAGCTGCTTTTCCGTATTGCCCGATGACGTGGGAGCAACCGTTGCGCCGATCCTTTCAAGACCGTAGTGCAGTCCGAGCGCACCCGTGAACATACCGTATCCGAAGCAGATCTGAACGATGCTTTCATCTGTTGCGCCTGCAGCCATACAAATACGCGCAACCTGCTCCGACCAGTTGTCAAGATCCTCTCTTGTATATCCTACAACGGTGGGATTTCCTGTTGTTCCCGAGGATGCGTGAAGTCTTACAATATCTTTCATCGGTGCACCGAACATACCGAAGGGGTATGTATCACGCAGATCTGTTTTGTTTGTATAGGGAATGTATTTGATATCGTCAAGCGTTTTTATCTTTTCTGATGTAACGCCTGCTTTTTCCAGTCTTTCACGGTAGAACGGTACGTTCTTTGCACAGTAATCCACCATGGCACGGAGCCTTTCAAGCTGGAGCGCTTCCATATCCGAGCGCTTCATACATTCCATATCCTTGTTGTAAATGTTGATCTTGCTCATATTTATCTCCAAAAATTAATGTGTTGATATATTTTAATACGGTGTGATAAACCGCATTTTGTTAAATTCCTATAAAGAGCTGTACCCAGTACATACCGTAATTACCGTCGGTGCTGTAAGTTCCCACAATGATATGCGTGAAATTGGTATTGAGTATGTTGGCTCTGTGCCCGGAGGAATTCATCCAACCGTTTACGACAGCCTGCGGTGTCGGATAGCCTGAGGCAATGTTTTCTCCCGCGTAATAATACCATAAATCTTCGTCAAACACTGTAAAGCATCTGCTGCCGTCCAGACGTGTATGACTGAAGCTTTCGCTAATTTCCAACGCTCTTATGTCAGCCGCAGTTTGCCCGTTATGGTAATAGGCAAGCGGAGCGAGACCTTCTTTTTCACGTTCTATATTAACAAGGCGCAATATTTCGTCGCAAAGTTCACTGTCCGAAGGCTGAACTTTCGGAATATCTTTCGATTCGTTCAGACCGCAGGTGTTGCATATTCTTTTCTTTAAACCTGTTGATGTGTGCGATGAAGTCCTGATAAAGTCCCACTCGCTCCATGAATGTCCCGGTGCTTTTTTTATATTATCCTTATACGTGTCACCGCATGCGGAACATGTGTGCTTTGTGTATCCGTCGCTTGTACAGGTGACAGCGTGGTTGGATGTAACGTATTTATGTCCTGTAGCTTTTTTAACACTGTCTGTATATGAATTGCCGCAAGATGAACACGTGTGTTTTGTAGAGCCGTCTTTGGTGCACGTAGGCTTCGTTACGACCGATGTGTATTTATGTCCCGTAGCTTTTTTAATACTGTCTGTATATGAGTTGCCGCAAGATGAACACGTGTGTTTTGTAGAGCCGTCTTTGGTGCACGTAGGCTTCGTTACGACTGATGTGTATTTATGTCCTGTAGCTTTTTTAATACTGTCTGTATATGAATTGCCGCAAGATGAACACGTGTGCTCGGTATATCCTTCGGAGGTACACGTCGGACTGACAACTGTGGATAAATAACTGTGTTTATGAATATCAGCAGTTTGAACGTCAGTTTCTTTTATGACAGGCAAAGACTCACTTTCCTGCTGTGTTTCTTCGACATCTGCGTATGTATCTTCCGAGGGTTCGTCATTTGATATTTCGCCGCTTGAATCTTCCTCGATATATGTTTCTTCTTCTGATGTATCTTCTGAAGGAGCGGCAGTTTCACGGTCTGCTGTTTTGTCAGTTGCTGTATTTGTATAAATTTCGCTGTCAGAAGCTCCCGTATCCGCCTGTGCAGTATCTTTTTCTTGGGTTATGGCGGTGTCTGCTGTATGTAATGCATCATTTGTCCCGTTGCTGCAAGCACAGCCTGCTGTGAGAATTGCGCAAATTGTAATTAAAAGAAATACTTTTTTCATAACCCTGTGAAACTCCTTGAAATGTAGCAATATTTATAAAGAATTGGGAATCAGTCTGCTTTGTAAAATTCTTCGTTGATTTTTCTGTTTTTGGAAATTAATGTGCCGATATAGCACAGAGGGAACGAAATTATCATTGCAAGACACGCAAAGTGCGGACCGAGCGAGGAAAGCTCACCAAGCGGTGTTGACACGGAAATGCCGCCAAGCTTGCATACAAGCGGAGGCAAAGCCGCTATAAATCCGCCGAGCATTCCTGCCCAAGCTCCCGCGCGGTTCAGCTTTTTCCAGAAAAGACTGAGAATGTACGGTGCCATAAACGAACCTGAAATAATGCCCCAAGAATACGACATCATAACAAGTATCGGTGTACCGGGCGTTATTGCGATAACAAATGAAAGTGCGATGAAAAGCACGGAAACTATTTTGCTTACGGTGCTTGCCTTTTCTCCCGATGCCTTTTTCATACACACGGGAACGATAAAGTCCATAGAAAGCGTTGATGCCGCCGTTATTGTGATAGAAGCAAGCGTTGAAACGGATGCTGATATCAAAAGCACGAGGATTATACCGAGCAGGACCGTCGGAACATTTGCCAATTGCAGAACATTGGGGATGATATTATCATACGCCCCGTTTACAAACGCTTCGGGGAAAAGTCTTGAAAGTGAGCCGATGAAGTAACCTCCGCCGGCGATTATAAGACAGAAGACGGTTGAAATAACGGTTCCTCTTACAACCTCGGCTTTATCCTTGATGCCGTAATATTTATGTATCATCTGAGGAAGTCCCCATGTACCGAATGAGGTCATAAGAACTGTCGCCCAAAGGCTTATGTGGTCTTTTGCGGTGAGCTGAAGCTGAGATGTTTTGTCTATTATATTTGAAATACCGTTTGTAAGACCTCCGACCTGCTCCGAGCGCATAATGACAACGATAAGCGCTATAACACCGCCGACCATTATGATACCCTGTAAAAAGTCAGCCTTAAGTGTTGCCATATAACCGCCAAGCACGACAAGCAAAGTCGCGACGACCGCAATTATAACACAGCATAATATCTCGTCAACGCCGAGAAGAATACTGCAAACACTTGTAAGACCCTTGTAAACGGATGCGGAATAGGGAAGCAGGAATATAAATGTTACAAATACACAGAATTGCTTCATTACCTTGTCGCCGAAGCGCTTTTCAAAGAATTGAGGCATTGAGCGTATATCGTGGTGCCTTGTTATATCTCTTGTTCTGTTAGCAAGCACGAGCCACGCAAACAGGGCGCCGAAAATTGCGTTTCCGATACCGGGCAAAATGCCCCAAAGACCGTAATTCCAGCCCGTAGTACCTGCATATCCGATGAACATAACTGCGGAAAAATATGCAGTTCCGTATGAAAAAGCGGAAAACCAAGCGTTTGCATTGCGCTTGCCAACGGTAAAATCGCTTACGTTTTTTGAGGTTCTGCTTGACATCAGGCTTACGATTAACATCATCAGAATGTATACAGCGATCGTGCCATAGATGATAAGTTCTTTAACAGACATTATTTTCTCCATTCTGCCGCATCACGGCAATGATTTCAAAGTTATTTTTTTGTTTTCTTTTCGGGTAACAGCTTAATATTTTTGTATCCGAGCACGTATATGATAAAAGTGACGAATACGGAAATGAAAGGTGTTACCGTATACGTGAAGGGGTTTTCGTTAAGCTTCATTCCGTTTATTACGATGTTTTCAAACAGCCCGATATAAACAGCCTGCATCATACGTAAAACAGCATTTGATACCGTATAAAGCCCCGAGATATCACAGAAATGAGAGATAAGGGTCAGTATTGCGAATATAAAATTGGGAATGTTTGCGATCAGCGCTACGTATACGGGCTTTGCAAAGTTTGCTTTTTCGCCCGTTACATCGTTGTGTATTCTGTCAGCACCGCCGACCTCCCACATAAAATCGTATATTACAAGAAAGTAAAGCAGTATGCCTATAACGCTTGCACCGACCATAAGAAGCGGATTGTTAAGCGTTGCGCCCGCTGTGACAAAGCCGTATACGGCAAGTGCGATCTGTGCCAAGAACAGCTTTACCGAATCGTAAAATGATGATTTGAAATATGACATTTTTTCGCCGCCTTTAAATACAAATATACTAATACATTATATAGCACGAACATATATTATTGTAGTCTTATATCTTTAATAAAATTTTAACATTCTCCTATATCCGAAAATTTATGACATTTTGCGATGTGAACAAATGAGGATGATTTTTTAAGTAAATAAATGATTTGTGTAATTTTTTTGTGTACTTATTTTTAAAATTATTCAAAATGTAGTGTTATCGGTTGACAAATTATAATGAATATTGTATAATAAAACGATTTTAGATAGGAGGCAGCTCAGTTGAAAAATTCTTTTGCCCGCAAGCTTACTTGTAATGAAAAGCTGTATGTTGCTTTAGCGGAGTGCGGAATCAATGTTACGTATCGCTTTTTGATCCGCATTGATAAAGAGTTGCCCGTGACGGTTTTCAGTTGTGCATTTAAGAAGGCTCTGGAAAACTGCAGGGCGGTGAATCTTAAGTATCAAAAAGGCAAGTGGTATTTTTCTGAATATATGCCTGAATTTAAGTTCATTGATTCGGATGCCGACAGTATATTTTCACACCCGCTGTCGTTTTTGGATCATCGTAAGCACACTGTGTGCGCAAGCGGTATTTATCATAAAAAGACCGGCAGTCATTATATTTCCATAGAATTTTTTCACGGTGCGTGTGACGGAAGAGGTGCGCTGAATTTTGTATATGACATATTTTCCGCGCTCAACGGTCAGCCTTTAACCGAATACGTATGGCATATTACAGATCTAGACATCGTTGAAAAGCACGCAAAGCAACACCGCGAAAGGCCTAAACTTGGTGTCGGAAGCACTTTGAAGGACAGCGGCGGTGTCAAAAGGGAGCAATCAAGGCTTAATATGCTTTCTACCCCATACCGTCCGGGCGGAATAAGCGGAAAGCTTTCTTTTGCGATCTCGCAGGTTTTTTCATCAACCGACACCACAGTTATGATACCTGTTGATGTGCGCAAATACTCGGAGCAGACAAATATATTTCTTTTCGGCAATTTATCTCTGCCGTTGTTTTATCAGTGCGGCGGGAAAACACAGGCGCAGATATCGGACGAGATCAGAGAAAAGCTGAAAAGCGGTGCGGCGCTTTCTAAATACAGTGCGAAATACTTTGCACTTGACAAAATTCCATTACCCGCGGCTTGTTTTGGTCTGAAACTGTACTTGAATTATATACGGAAAAACAAAAGTTTTGTTTTGGGAGGTATAGTTTCTCATTTGGGTGATGTGGATATGTTGATACTGGAAAATCCGTTCTTTAAGGTAATAGATATGGCAGTACAAGCGGAAAAATATCCATTTTGCGCTTTCGATATATTTTCCATAGGATTCGGTGAAAATCTGAATATTGGTATTACTTGCGATCCGGACCGGATTGATGAAAAAGTATATCGCGAATTGACAGAAAATATTAAGCTGTATGTAAAGTGAAAGGATGCAGATCATGACAGAAAAAATTATTGAACTTATTTCAGATGAGATGGATATTGACATTTCGGAAATAGACGAAAACACGCATCTTTACGATGACCTCGGGCTGGATTCCATGGATCTGTTGTCTATGATGCTCAGTTTTGAGGAAGCCTTTGGCGTGCGTTTCGAAAAATCAGAAATTCCTCTTATTAAAACCGTTACGGATATAAGAGATATCATAACAAAAAAACAGCAAAACTGAAATGCGAAAGGTTGTTGTTACGGGGTTCGGTGCGATAAGCCCTGTCGGTAGTTGTAAACAGGATATAATAAATAACGCGGTAAACGGTGTCAGCGGAATCAAAAAGATAGATTCCTTTGAAACAGATGATATATACGTGCATTTGGCAGGAAAAGCTGCAGGCTTTGACCCGTCAGACTATTTTACGAGCCGTCAGATAAAAAATTCCTCGCGCTGTATACTTATGGCAAGGGTTGCTGCTTTGCAGGCATTTGAAGACAGCGGACTGAACAAAGAGC
Organism: Eubacteriales bacterium; assembly: GCA_045588615.1. Classification (GTDB taxonomy): domain Bacteria; phylum Bacillota; class Clostridia; order Oscillospirales; family CAG-272; genus RGIG7213. Next base: position 11,352 of record JAZNEN010000250.1, on the reverse strand, counting down.
AGATAGATCAAGAACGTTTCGGAGTGATTTTTTCCTCTGCCATCGGCGGTATAGAATGTATTGAAAAAAGCAGTGTGCAGGTACATTCGGCGGGCGGCCGTATAGGTCCGTTCTTTGTTCCGTCCGTTCTTACGGATATGCCGGCAGGACATATTGCGGTTGACCTTGGAGCGAAGGGATCGTGCCTGTGTATAGCAAGCGCATGCGCATCGGGCGGTGATGCTATCGGTAACGCATATAAAATGATAAGAAACGGTGAAGCGGATATTATGGCTGCGGGCGGTGCTGAAGCGGCAATAACTCCGTTAACATTGGCGGGCTTTTCCGCTATGCGTGTGCTTTACGAGGGGGAAAATGCTTCGGAAGCATCGATACCTTTTGACAAACGCCGTTCCGGTTTTGTTATGGGCGAAGGAAGCTGCTGCTTGATTCTCGAATCCGAAGCTCACGCACTTGCACGCAATGCAAGGATATACGGCAGGATCTGCGGATACGGTTCAACATGCGATGCAAACCACATTGTCGCTCCGTCAAGCAGCGGAATATACAGGGCGATGAAGCTCGCACTTGAGGATGCCGACATATCACCGTCGCACATAGGCTACATAAATGCCCACGGCACTTCAACAGAGGCGAACGATATTGCCGAGGCGGAAGGATTCAGGATGCTTTTTGGAGATAAGATCCCGCCTGTCAGTTCGCTTAAGTCTCTTACGGGGCACCTTTTGGGTGCGGCAGGTGCTTTAGAGGCAGGGGTCACTCTTCTTTCGCTTTGCGAAGGAAAGCTGCCGGTGCAGAATTGGGGAACATATGACGAAAACTGCGGCATTATACCTGTACATGCTCCGTGCGATGTATCCGTGCAGTTTGCACTTTCAACGTCATTGGGCTTTGGCGGACACAATGCGGCATTGGTTATAGAACGATATAAGAAGGAAAGTTAAGATGACTGCAATAGTTTTTTCCGGTCAGGGTGCTCAAAAGGCAGGAATGGGAAAAGATCTGTACGATCGTTATCCCCAAAAGGCGGAATTTCTCAGAGAGATCCTTAAATGCTCCAAGGAAGAACTTTATACTGACGGCGGCGGCGCGCTGTTTTTAAACCCCGAATATCTCCAACCCGTACTTTTTGCGGTGTCTGCCTTATGGTATGATAAATACTCAGAGGAGAATCCCGCACCTTCTATGTGCGCAGGGCACAGCTTGGGCGAATATGCCGCGCTGTACTGTTCCGGTGCGTTGAAGTATGAGGAAGGAATAAAGCTTCTGCAAAAGCGAGGACAGCTTACAAAAAGAGTCAAAAACGGTAAAATGGCGGCGATAACAGGTATCAGTCCTGAAAAATTAGCTGTTGCTTTGAAAGAAAACGGTTTTGACACGGGTATAATGGCAAATTTCAATACACCTTTTCAAACGGTTATTTCGGGTGAGGAATCGGTTATATTGCGTGCAGAAGAGATATTTTCCCAAAAGGACGGCGTAAATATAACATTGTTGAATGTATCGTGCGCTTTTCATACGGAATTTATGAAAAGCTGTTCTGATGAGTTTAATAAGTATCTTTCAAACGTGCCTTTTACAAAACCGCAGATTCCCGTAATTTCAAATACTTTTGCAAAACCGTACGGCGAAGATGTTTTTCAGATTTTGAAGTATCATATGACATCTTGTGTAAAGTGGACGGAAAGCGTAAATTACATACTTGATAGCGGCAGCGAAATTACTGTTGCACCTCCTGCCGGAGCTATGCTCGGAATGATAAGGAAAATTAAAAAAGAAAGGTGTGTCATCTGATGGGGACAACAATTTTAGGAATGGGCAGATATGTACCCGAAAACAAAGTGTATTTTGAATCGGGAACAAGACTGCGTGTGGCTGACAAAGAGGAAACACAGCTCAGTATGGGTGTCAAAGCGGCAAATGAAGCACTGCGCGAAAGCGGTGTCGCGCTTTCCGATATCGATCTGATCATAGCGGCTTGTGCTGTATTTATACAACCCATACCGTGCAATGCATCTTTGTTTCACGAAGCATTGGGCGCTCCGCACACGACCGCTTCGATGGATATATCCACTACATGTACAAGTTTCATTACAGCTTTGGATACTGCGGATTGCCTTTTGAAAGCGGGACGATATAAGCGTATACTTATTATTTCGTCCGATATTCCGTCCATAGCCTTGAATCCTGATGAAACCGAATCGTTTTCTCTGTTTTCGGACGGAGCAGCGGCGGCTGTGATATGCGACGGAAACGGAGAAGTGCTTGGTGCACGTCAGTATACCTTTTCGGACGGGGCGCATCTCACAGAGATACGTTGCGGAGGTACCGCAGCACCTGCGTATGAATATACTGAGCAACGCATAAACGATTATCGCTTTACAATGAATGGAATTGGTGTTGTACGTACCGTGATTAAGCATCTGCCAAAGCTGTGCAACAGCTTTTTAGACGATATGGGGCTGACGATGGATGACGTAAAAATAGTAATTCCGCATCAAGCAAGCCACGCCCTGCACCTGATTATGAAAAAAGCCAAAATAGAAAAAGAAAAATATCTTGATATTTTTGAAGATTACGGAAATATGGTATCTGTTTCGGTGCCGTTTGCTTTATCGTATGCAATAAGCAATTCACTTGTGGAAAAAGGCGATAAAGTGTTACTTGTCGGTACAGCAGCAGGACTTAATATAAATATGTTATTAATGGAATTTTAATTATAGGAGGACGGCATGGAACTCAAAACGTTATTTGAACTTGCAAAATTTTCAGCAGAAAAATACAAGGATACCGTTGGATTTATTGACGAAGACTTATCAAAAACCTACGGTGAGTTTTTTGAAGATGTGGTTTTTGCCGCTAACAAATTGGTAAAAATGGGCTTCAAGGGTAAGCACATAACACTTTGCGGTGTTAACTCCTACGGCTGGCTTGTCGGTTATTTTGCCGCATCCGCCATTGGTACGGTGCTTCCGCTTGGCGAAGGCATCGGATGGGATGAGATCAAGAAGCTTTGCTGTGATGTTGACAGTGATTTTATCATAGCCGGAGAATATTCCGAGCTTAAGGGTGCTGACGGTATAACTGTTATGAGCTGGCGTGAGCTTTTGACAGACCGCGATTCAACACCCCTTACCCCCCCGGATCCCGAGGATGTTGCCGTATTCGTTCCCACATCGGGCACGATGGGTAAAAGAAGAATATGTATGCTCACACACAAGAGCATTTCCGCAGACGTAAACGGTGCCGTTGCAACAATAGACTTCAGCGGAAACACAGTGGCAACGCTTCCTTTCTTCCACAGCTTCGGTATACTTGCAGGTATTTTCGTATGTATGTATAACGGTGCAAGAATTGCCATCTGCTCCGAAATACACCGTATGTACGGACTTTTTGCTAAAGAATCCCCCCGCTTTGTGTTCCTTGTTCCCGCTATTGCGGATGCGATGAAGAATGAAACCGAAAAGGCAATTGCCAAAATGGTAGCAGGCGGTGCCGCGAAGGAAGAAGCTGAGGCAAAGGCGTATGCAAATGTACGCAATATGCTCGGCGGCAAATGTGAATTTGCAATTGTAGGCGGTGCGCCCCTTGCTCCTTCAACAGAAGATTTCTTTGAAAAAACACCTGTCAGACTTTGCTCAGGCTACGGTCTTACAGAATGTTCTCCCGCAGTATGCGTCAATCCTCCCGAAAGACTCAAAAAAGGCTCTGTCGGCGTAATGCTCAAGGGCGTTGAGGTATCTATTCTTGAGCCCGATGAAAGCGGATGCGGAGAAATTGCCGTAAAGGGCGACATTGTTATGAAGGGTTACTATAAGGACCCCGAATCCGATGCTGAGGTCTTCTCCGAGCACGGACTTCTCACAGGCGACATAGGCAGAGTGGATGAGGACGGATACGTATTCATCACAGGCAGAAAAAAGAACACGATCGTTCTTTCAAACGGTAAAAACGTAATGCCCGAGGAGCTTGAAGCAAAGCTTACTGATCTTCCCGCAGTTGTAGAAGCTCTTGTTTACGACGGCGGAAGCGTTGTAGCGGCAAAGATATATTCACTCTCACCAGCGGAATGTAAGGCACAGATAAATGAGCTTAACGCAAGCTTGCCGATATACAAAAGGATTTCACGCATTACTTTTGTTGATGAACCGCTTCCAAGAAATGCACTGAAGAAAATTATCAGAAAGAAGGACTGATACAATGCTTGAACAGATATTTGAAATAATAACGGAAATAAACGGCCACGAAGCAGATGAATATACCGAAAACTCGAATCTTGTAACAGATATGGAATTGTCTTCTTTCGATATTGTTCAGCTTATCGCCGCTATCGAAGAAAGATTTGATGTCAGAGTTCCCACACGTGACCTTATCGGATTCACTACACCCAAAAGTATAGTTGAATACATACAAGGGGCCGGAAAATGAAAAATGTACTTATTACCGGCGCAACCGGTTTTCTCGGTGGATATACGGTAAAGGAGTTTCTTTCAAACGGATACGATGTGACAGCAATCGGCAGAAACGACCGACGTGGTGAAGAATTAAAAAAAATGGGCGCACAATTTGTAAAGTGCGCCCTTGAAGATTCTGAAGAACTTCAAAAGCTTTGTGTCGGTATGGATGCCGTGGTGCACGCGGGCGCAAAGTCAACCGTTTGGGGAAGATGGGAGGATTTTGAAAAATCCAATATAATCGGTACGAAAAATGTAGCAGAGGCGGCAATAAAAGGAAACGTCAAAAAGCTTGTATATGTATCATCACCCAGTATATATTCTGACAATTCAAATAAATTTAATATCAAGGAAGAGGATGTTGATGAGAAAAATGACCTCAATTTTTATATTCGTTCCAAGATCCTCTCTGAAAAAGTGCTTCATCAAACAGCTAAAGGAAAGATAAAGTATAATATTATCAGACCGCGCGGATTGGTGGGAATCGGTGACACAAGTATCATCCCGCGCCTTATACGTGCAAATGAAAAAATAGGTGTTCCGCTTCTTAACAAAGGTCAGAGCTTGGTTGATATGACAAGCGTTGAAAATGTTGCATATGCACTGCGTCTGGCTGTACAGTCCGATGATGAAAGCGGTTCGGTGTACAATATTACAAATGATGACCCGAGAGTTTTTGTGGATGTTCTGGAAACACTTTTCAAAGAAATGGGCGTTAAGCCTAAGTATCTGAAGCTGAATTATAATCTGATGTATTCAATAGCGTTGCTGTTGGAAAAATGGTATACACTCAGGAAGGAATACGATGACGAGCCTATGCTTACAAGATATACTGTGTGTACATTGGGACATAGCCAGACGTTGGACATAAGCCGTGCGAAAAAATTCCTGGGTTATTCGCCAAAGGTCACATTGGACGAAACAATAAAAAAATATGCGGAGCATTACAATGAGTATACAAAAAATTGAAGTGCTTTACGCAGGCTATTGTGTGAATGACGAAAAAAGGATGTTTAAGGGCGCCGGATCAAAAAAAGTAATATTTCCCGCCGCATGTGTTTTGCTCAAGCATGATAAAGAGGGCTATGTTCTGTTTGATACCGGCTATTCGTGTGAAACGGACAGTCAAAAAGGACTTGTAGGCTTTTTATATAAAAAACTCAATCCCGATTACATAGAGTCTGAAAATGAGCTTGTAAGTATATTGAAACGCAAGGGAATTGCCCAAAACGAGATAAAAACAGTTTTGATATCACACCTGCATCCCGACCATATAGGCGGTTTAAGGGATTTTAAAAATGCATCGTATATCATTTCACAGTCGGCGTACGGCGTATACGAAAATCCAAAAATGAAATCTCTGGTGTTTAAAGATCTTTTTCCGAAGGATTTTTCTGAAAGGGTCGTAAAAATATCCGCAGATTTCCGATATAATGATCTGTTCGATGCGGTTTATGATGTTTTCAAAGATGGAAGTATGCTTTTGGTGCCGATAGAAGGACACGCAAAGGGACAGATGGGATTGTACATTCCGGAGTCAAATATATTTTTTGCTGCCGATGCGTGCTGGAAAGGCGAGTATTTTGGACGTACAGAAGAAATGCGTGCTTTCCCGAAATTTTTACAGAATAATTTCAGTGAATACGCCGAAACGCAAAAATGGCTTAAAGATGTCTATCAAAGCGGAATAAAAATCATTTACAGTCACGATACGGCTTTAGAGAATGGAAGTATAATATGAGTAACAGACTTAGTACAGTAGGCTTTTTTGTAAAAAAAAGATATTTCACCAATACCGGCAGTCGCAAAAAAATAGAAAAACGGCAGAAAATAAAAATTAAAAAGCAACTTGAATTTATCCGTTCAAATTCATTGTTTTACGGTAAAATAATGAATGAAAATACAACCCTTACAGATCTTCCCGTTATGGATAAAACGTCTATGATGGAGAACTTCAATACGCTGAATACAGTTGGAATTGATAGAGATACAGCTTTATCTATGGCTATTGATGCAGAAAAAACAAGGGACTTTTCCGAGAAATACGGGAATATAACGGTCGGACTCAGCTCGGGAACATCCGGCAACAGAGGGATGTTTATTGTAAGTGAAGAAGATAAAAGCGCTTGGGCAGGGTCTGTATTGGCAAAGCTTTTGCCCCGTAAAAATATATTCGGTCACAGGGTGGCACTCTTTCTACGCGCAAACAGCCAGATGTACGAATCAATAGATTCAAAGGTTATTCGTTTCAGATATTTTGATATTATAAAGCCCATTGAATCCCATATTGACGCACTTAATTCATATCGTCCCACGATCATCGCAGCTCCGCCGTCTGTTTTGAATCAGCTGATTCCTTTTATTGAAAGCGGTGAGCTTTTGAAAACTGCGGTAAAGGTTATATCCGTGGCAGAGGTTTTGGAGCGTGGGGATGAACAACGCATAAAAAAAGCGTTTGGTATTTCTACAGTGCATCAGATATATCAATGCACAGAAGGTTTTTTGGGCTATACTTGCCACTGCGGAGGCTTTCATATTAACGAGGATATAGTGCATATTGAAAAAGAATATCTTGATGATACGCGCTTTATCCCAATTATTACCGACTTCACAAGAAGGGCACAGCCTATAATAAGATATCGTCTTAACGATATATTGATAGAAGATAAAGAGCCTTGCCCCTGCGGAAGCAAGATGCTTAAAATTTCCGCAATTGAGGGAAGGTCGGATGATATATTTTTATTTCCCTCGGCTATCGGCGGAAAAAATGTACCGGTGTATTCTGATTTTATACGCAGGTGTGTTCTCTTTTCGGGAATAGGCGACGAATACCGTGTTGTACAGCATTCTGATTCCTTGGTTGAGCTTCAGCTCGTCGGAAGTCGAGACATTGTTCCTTTTACAAAAGAATTGGAAAAACTCTCAAAAGAATTGGGTTTTGTTATGCCGGAAGTATGTCTGGGCAAATATACCTTGGAAAAAGGAAAAAAACTTAAGAGAGTTGAACGTAAAATACATTAAAATTTAAAAGTAAAGGCTTATACTTGTTATGAAAGACAGTCTCATTAAAGAAGAAAAAAGCATAACCCGTGCTGAACACAGAATGTATATGCTTTTTGATAAAGGAACTTTTAAAATCAGAAAATCTGTCAAAACGGAAGGTTTGATATCGGGCGAAGGTAAAATAAACGGAAGAACAGTGCTTGCTGTTTCCCAGGACTATACTGTAAAAGGCGGTAGTGTAACAAGGGCGCAGGCAGAAGAAATGTGCAGTATGCTTGCACGGGCACAAACTTTGGGTGTACCGTTTGTTTTTATGCTGGAATCCGCAGGGGCGCGTATTCAGGATGGAATAAACGGACTTGAAGGATATGGTATGCTGTTTAATCTTATATCCTCCGCATCCGGAAAAATTCCGATATTGGCATTGGTAATGGGTATTTGCGCAGGCGGTGCTGCATATACGGCGGCGCTTTGCGATATTGTTATTATTAACAATGAAACGGGAAAGCTGTTTCTGACAGGTTCAAAAGTGCTGAAAAAAGCCACGGGTGAGGTCAGCACAGATGTGGATTTAGGTGCCGCGCATATACATACAAGACAAAGCGGAGTTGCGCATTTCGGCGAGGACAGCGATGAGCTGTGTATAGAAAGAGCAAAGGATATTCTATCGTATCTTCCGCCAAATTGCACCGAAAAACCACCGATAAGTAATTTTTACCGAGAAGTGCCTTTTGCGGACGGTGTACCTGCAGAGTTCAAGAAATCATATGATATTCACTCATTGATAGACTCATTGGCAGATGAAGGAACTTTTTTGGAGCAACAGATGTACTATGCTTCAAATATTGTAACAGGATGGGCGCGTATAAACGGCATAAGCGTAGGCATAATTGCCAACCAGCCCAAGGTTTTGTGCGGTGCGCTTGATATGAATGCGGCATGCAAGGCATCAAGATTTATTAATTTTTGCGATTGCTTCAACATTCCGCTTATAACACTTGTTGATACCCCCGGATTTTTTCCCGGCAAGGAACAGGAGCAAAACGGAATATTGCGCCACGGTGCAAAGCTTTTGGCGGCGTATTCCACGGCAACTGTGCCGAAAATAACGGTTATTATCCGCAAAGCGATCGGAGGAGCATACATTGCCATGAACAGTAACGGACTTGGCGCTGATTCCGTGTTAGCTTGGGATATTGCCAAAATTGCAGTCGTTGATGATTCTTCGGGTTCTGAAATACTGAAAAAAACTGTGAATGTCAGATGTGAATCTGACTATGCCTTGGAGTCCGGCGGCGTTTCCCAAACAATACAGCCTGCCGAAACAAGAGGAAAAATAAAGAAGCTTTTGGATGCTCTGTCAAATAAAACATTCCCCTCGACAGAAAAAAAGCATTCCAATGTTCCGCAATAAAAACATAACAAGGATAAGGGCAACACGTAAAGTGCGGCCCTTGTTTTTTCGGATTAAAGAAAACCACCCTAAGCAAGTGGTTCGGTAGAGGCTTTTGCCGATGAGTAGTCCCGCCATAGCGGCAGGCTCACCCGTGTACTTTTTGAATATTTATTCTGTAGGGTGGGTGTACACTCCCGCTTTTAGTATATTAGACATTTTGAAGCGGACGACCAATGGTCGCCTCTGCAAATGTAATATATATTTTACTTAAATGAGCCAACCCCATCGACGCGTACCTGCTCTATGCAGATATGCCAACGGGTGATTTTTTTTATATGTAATGAATATATTTGCACTCAAATTTTTTTCCTTCACTATGTTTAAAATCCTGCTTTTGATGAAAAAATAAGGACAGAACATACAAAAGGAGAACTTAAAGTGCTTATCAAAAGAGGAGATATTTTCTACGCAGACCTTTCGCCTGTTGTCGGATCGGAGCAGGGCGGACTGCGCCCCGTTCTTATCGTGCAGAATGATGTCGGAAACAAGTTTTCTCCGACAGTCATTGCCGCCGCCATAACGAGCCAGATATCAAAAACAAAGCTTCCGACACACATAGGTGTTTACGCTGACAATTACGGCTTGGCAAAGGACTCTGTCATACTGCTGGAGCAGATACGCACGCTTGACAAACAACGTCTTAAAGAAAAAATGGGGCATCTTGACGATGATGTTATGCATCAGGTGAATGAGGCGATATCTGTCAGCTTCGGACTGTCGGACGGCGTATCCGATGATGCCGCAATATCGTAAACGGACACAGGCAGATGATAAACGAAAAAAATATAGATGCGAAAATTGCTCATTTTGACAGAGCTTTGCGCATTGATTCAAGCTTCGATGCTGTAAGACGTGACATTATAACGTGCGGTAAAAAATGCAGCTTTTATTTCATTGACGGGCTGACAAAGGACGAAGTGATGCTTCGGATAATGGACCTTTTTATGAAGCTTAAAGAGTTCACACCGACAAGCATAACCGACCTCAAAACCTTTTACGATACGTACATTCCGTATGTGGAGGTAGAGGGGGCAAAGGACGAAAATGCCCTTGTTACGGGTGTGCTTTCAGGCATGACCGCTATGGTGGTTGACGGTATTTCGGGCGCTGTGCTTATCGACTGCCGAACATATCCCGTCAGAAGTATTGAAGAGCCGGAAAATGACAAGGTCCTGCGAGGTGCACGTGTCGGCTTTGTTGAAACTCTCGTTTTCAATGCCGCACTTATAAGGCGGCATATACGTGATGTGCGCCTTACAATGAAGATAAAAACAGCGGGCACATCGTCAAAAACAGATATTGTACTGTGTTATCTTGACGGCGTTGCGGATGAAAAGCTTCTGTCAAAAATTGAAGAAAAAATTGATAAAATAAACGTGCCCGCCTTGTCGCTTGCAAGTGAATCGCTTGCGGAATGTCTCATAAAAACAGGCTGGTACAACCCTTTTCCGAAAATCAGATATACGGAGCGTCCCGATGCCGCCGCCGCATCGATAATGGAGGGAAGTATTATTGTTTTATGCGATAACTCTCCCTCAGCCATGATACTTCCGACGTGTATATTTGATTTTTTACAGGAAACGGACGACTATTATTTTCCGCCACTGACGGGCACATACCTGCGCTTTGTCAGATGCTTCGTGTTTTTCTTAACGATGTTTTTGTCGCCCTTATGGTATCTTCTCATCACGCATCCGCAGTATATACCTAAGGGGCTTGAATTTATTAACGTCGCCTCGGAGTCTGTGCTTCCGATCATAGTCCAGCTTTTTCTGCTTGAATTTGCCGTTGACGGGCTGAAGCTTGCCGCGCTAAATACCCCATCTGTGCTTGCAGGGAGCTTTTCGATAATCGGCGGTCTTATCCTCGGCGATTTTGCAGTCAAGGTCGGGTGGTTTGTGCCGGAAACCATACTTTATACGGCGTTTGTCAGTATTGCGAACTTTGCCCAGCCGAGCTATGAGCTTGGTTATGCCTTCAAATTTATGCGGCTTATACTGCTTGCCTTAACAGCGCTTTTTGCGGCTTGGGGCTTTGTTTTCGGTGTAGTGCTTTCCATTGTCTTAATTGCCTCAAACAAGACCGTTGACGGTCAAAGACACTATCTTTATCCACTTTTTCCGTTTAACGGCAAGGCACTTTCACGCCTTATATTGAGGAAAAAATTGAAATAAAGCAGATACTGTAATCGCACATTTTTTTGTAAAAATCAGGCTGGCTCATTTAAGAAAATATATGGTAAAACTCGTAGGGACGACCACTGGTCGCCTCTACAAAATCCGGCAGAGATATTGTTTTCTCTGCCGATTTGTGCTATAATGGGGTTATCAAAAAGCCTTCCTCCGGGAGGAAGGTGGCACGGCTACGAGTTGCGTGCAACTCGACGTGACGGAAGGAGCCTGCGTTACGGTATTGTTTTGCTGAATTTCATCATTACGC
>JAZNEN010000249.1:0-13033 GCA_045588615.1 Eubacteriales bacterium | reverse complement strand
TGTATTGATTCAAAAAGTGTTGTATTTTGGCAACAGAATACAACAACTTTTCTTTTCTTATCTTCTTGTCAATTCCGTAATTTTTCAAACAGTTTTCACCTCTTTAGCAAAGTATAACAATTTATTCTCATCAATACATTTCAACACTCCACCGCGACCTTAATCACTCCGTCGCGTTTATTTTCAAACAGCTCATATGCCTCATTGATCGACGCCAACGGGTAGGTATGCGTGATCAGCGGCTCGGTATCGAGCTTGCCCTCGGCAATGAGATTCAGTGTTTCCTCACAGTCGCAGCCGTCAACACCGCCGGTCTTGAAGGTCAGATTCTTGCCGTACATATCGGGCAGAGGCAAGGTCTGTGCCTTGTCGTAAAGCGCCACAACCGTCACGATTGCATTCGGGCGCGCACACTGCCATGCAAGCTCGAAGGTGTTCTCTGCTCCGGCAACCTCAAGCACCACATCTGCACCGCCGCGATCGCTGTTCTTGCGAACGAAATCAAGACATTCTTCGGGCGTTGTCGTCATCACATCGGGATAGTGTTCGTTAACAAACTTGATACGGTTCTCGTCCCTCTCGCAGACAATAATACACTTTGGGTTCTTCAGCATCACGCAAAGGAGCGTGCAGATTCCTGTGGGGCCTGCTCCGATGATGAGAACGGTATCATCCGCCGTAATCTCCGAAATCTTCGCCGCCCAATATCCCGTGGCAAGAACGTCGCCCACAAGCAGAGCTTGTCTGTCGGTCACAGTATCGGGAATCTTGTTCAGTCCCTGATCCGCAAACGGCACGCGAACATACTCTGCTTGACCGCCGTCAATACGGCAACCGAGCGCCCAACCGCCGTTTTTGTCGGTGCAGTTGTTGACAAATCCCTTCTTGCAGAAGAAGCACTCTCCGCAGAAGGTTTCCACATTCACCGTTACTCTGTCGCCGACCGTCACATGTGTGACCGCCGATCCGACTTCTTCCACGATGCCTACCATCTCGTGACCGACCGTGATTCCTTCTACCGTTCTCGGCACGCTGCCGTGCTTGATGTGGAGATCGCTTGAACAGATGCTCGCGAGCGTGACCTTGACGATGGCATCGCGGTCGTGCTGGAGGGTGGGCTTGGATTTCTCAACCAAGCCGAATTTCCCGTTACGTATGTATGTGTATGTTAACATAAATATTTTCCTCTTTTCGTTTTTTGCAGTGATAATTTTCTTACCGCATCGTACAGTTTTTCCTTGTTCAGGCATTTGCGATAAAGCTTGTTTATCTTAATGACAAAGATACTAATATCATCTTTTCAAACATAACAGCTTCGTATGTTTTTTACAGCATTTTACACTGACGATTATATCACAAAACACATTTCTTTTCAACGAGATTCTGTAAAAAGAAGTCGATATATACACAACATTTCCGCTTTTTTAATCATACAAACTAACAACAGCAAACGTCTGATCGCCTTACCGTATGGCATTACTAAACGATTATATGTACTGCAATATCATCACCAAACAATGTGTAAATATTGTGCGTAATGTAAATATTGTACGAAACCTATTGACGATATATACTACGTATACTATAATGATACCATTATATAAAAAGGAGACGAATTACGATGTATCATACTTCTACACGAATTCGCCGAGCGTTGGCATGGCTTATTTGCACACTTCTGTTATGGAGTGCTCTTGTGCCGACTCTTTCGGTCTTAGGCGCATCCGAGCGTTTCGAGTGCGAGGATGCCATGGTATTGGCACCAGACGGCAAGACCCCCTACAATGTTACCCGCTTATCCGATCCCGATGCTTCGAACAAAGCAGTTGCCGGCAGTACAGGCGGTAAATATTTTGTATTCAAGGACGTAGCAGAGTCCAACTGCATCCACATTGCCTACGCTTCCACCAACACCAACAATATGAATCTTTACATCAGATTTCCTTGGGAAGCAGATTTTCACGATGCGGGTATCATACCGTTTTCAACATCAAACTCATGGAATATGAATTCATCTTATATCGCCGTATCTCCCAAGGTATATATTCCCGAGGGATCTGACATCAAGATACGTCCCAATATGGACATAAATCTCGACTGTCTGTGGCTCACTGTCGAAGAAGCAGGATCAGCTGTTGATGTTCCTGCGGGAACAATGAGTGCAGAAGCTCTTTCAGACAAAGCCGAAAAGGATATGATGGCTACATATGCAAAGGCTGTTAAGCTTGAAAGAAATCAAAGCGTAGCCTTTACAGTTCCTGCTGTCAGCGAAAATTATAACGTCATCAGTTTGTCCTACCGTGCCGAAAGCGATGCTTCTGTGTCCATCACTAAAAACAGCCAATCCATCGGAGGTGCAACGCTTGTTGCAACACCGCTTCGCACATTTAAAGGCACAGGTATGCGCACCGAAAACTACAAATCAGGCGACAAAATAACTCTGACTGTTACAGAAGGTGAGTTATGGCTTGATTTCATCACAGTCAACTATGCCCCCGATCCTCAAGCTGTCAGCGTGGGTACGATGCCGTCAAAGGGTGAGCGTCTCACCGTATCACTTGACGGTATATGGTCTATCGGTACAAAGAGTGTAAGCGGCACCTGGTCGGTTCCCGATACAATCCCGACAGATGTGGACTTCATCAACTCCATCCCTGTTCCAGGGCTTTGGCACTCAGCCGCCTACGATCTCGGCGAATACGAAAACACTATGTCATGGTATAAGAAAACCGTGATACTGCAGGACACCCCTGTTGATCAGGTGCTTCTGTATATCGGTTCTGCCCAGTACGGCCGCCACATTTACGTCAACGGACAGTACGCAGGCAGTTACGAATATAACTACTCTCACTCCTACACCGATATTACAAGGTTTTTGAAGAAGGGTGAAAACGAGATCGTTATCATGCTCGGCGCATGGTCCATTCAGTTTACAGATCCCAACACTGCCGCCCACGTTCTTTATGACGGAGAATCCACCGAGGACGAGCCCGGCATTACAGATTCGGTGTCTTTGATATTCAACTCTACACCCGAAGTACAGTCGGTACAGACGAATCCTGACATTGACAAAGGAAGCGTTCAAGTACAGGTTACACTTAATAACCGTTCCGACAAATCCGTATCATCCGATGTAACCGTTACAATTTACGAGCTTGGTGTTTTTGAAAACGGAACACCGAAGCAAGCCGAGGTCAAGGTGGGCGAATACACACATAAGGGCGTAAATGTCGGTCAAAACAGCACGGAAACCTTTATTATAGATGAGATCAAACTTGATAACTGGTCAAAAAACAAGTGCTGGTCGCCCGATTCTCCTTTTCTTTACCGCATTGAAATCAAAACCGCAGGTGATACATATACCACACGCTTCGGTATGCGTACCTTTGATTTTGATCCTGACACAAAATATGCACGACTTAACGGGGAAATTTTCTACCTGTTTGGTACAAACGTAGCCATTGAGCGTTACTTTGACGATCCCCTTTGCGGTAACACACCGTGGCAGGAGGACTGGATACGTAAGCTGTACAGCGAGTTCCGTGACATTAACTGGGTATGCTTCCGCACCCACTTAGGACACGCAAACAGCAAGTGGTTTGACATAGCCGACGAAATGGGTATGATGATCTTTGACGAGTACGCTACATGGGGCGACAATGACGGCTGTACCATTAACACCATCATGCCTGAGATATACGCATGGATCGACAACCGTGCAAACCACCCGTCCATGATCGTATTTGATGCCCAAAACGAAGCTCTGTACACCACCATGACCGACGAGATCATACGTCGCGGCCGTGAGTATGACCTCCAGCACCGTCCGTGGGACAACGGCTGGCGTGCTCCCGTAGATGAAAACGATCCCGTAGAGTGCCATCCCTACATCATCGGCGGACAGGGTATCAAGGGCTTGAATAATATGAACGTTTCAAAGCCCGTTGTCACCACCGCTGACCTCGGCTGGACATACAGCAAGTACCCCAACAATCCCTATCTTGTAAATGAGCACGGTGAATACTGGATCAACCGCGAAGGTGCCGCCATGAGCAGTACAGCCGGCACGTGGAATGCCGTTTTACCGAATGGCACAAACGAACAGCGTTTGACATACTATGCAGAGCTGATGGCTGCTCAAATGGAAGCCTTCCGTACGGAACGTACATACGTAGGACTTCTCTTTTTCTGCGGTTTAGGTTCTTCATTTCCTTCAGCGCAGGGTGTGACATCTGATATACTGTCCCCCGATGTTTCTACCGCTGAATCGCTCCAGATACGTCCGTACACAAAGAAGCTTTTGAAAAATGCCTTCTCCGACTTAGGTATCGTCATTGACGAATACACAGAAAATGTCAAGAGAGGTGACAGACTCCGTCTGCCCATCATCTTAGTTAATGACACAGGCAATGCAATTTCCGACCTTCCTGTAACTATCAAGGTTATGAGTGGAGATACAGTCATTTTTGCAAAACGCATCACTATGAGTGTGGATGCCTTTTCAAAAGACAACAAGGGACTCAGTGAAGAAAATGTATCCCTCAGAGTTCCCGATTACTCCGATTACTGTCAAGACGGCACAACATTAACCGTCACCGCATCCTACGAGCTCGACGGAAAAACGGTATACAGCCAGCGCAAGTGGCTCGTTAACGGCGGTGAAACATCAGACGGACAGCCACCCGAATACGATTGGCTGGCAAAGGAAGAATCTTCCGAAACCGACACGGAAGCATCACAAACAGATGCTACGCCCGATACAGGTATCGTAACCGACCCTTCTGAAACTACCGCTGATACTGATTCCGACGGAAGTTCTGCAGCGATCATCGCAGTTGTTTCCGCCTTGGCTATACTGACAGTTGCCGCAATTGCTGTTGTCATTATTTTCCGCAAATCCAAAAATCAGAATAAAAAGTAATCTATTTGAATATAGTAACATCCGCCACCCTATAAAGGTGTATTATCGGCTGGACTGAACGCCACCGAAACATTTGACACTTGCAAAATCGTCCATCTGCCACAGATGCGGCAACTATCGTTAGCCTTCCTCCGAGAGGAAGGTGGCACGGCTACGAGTTGTATGCAACTCGACGTGACGGAAGGAGCCTGCGTGATGTCGAATTTTAATTAGCTTCTTTGTAATGCACTCTCCCTCAGTCTTTTGCTTCGCAAAATCCAGCTCCCTTCGCCGTAAGAACGTAGTTCGTCGGCTTGGGAGTCTGACACTGCGGCAAGGTTGCTCATAGGCAAAAGTATCTACCGAACACTTATATATGGTTTTCGGCAAACAAAAAGTCGGCTCATTTTGAAATGAGCCGACTTTTTATATTATTTTATAAATGAAATATCCGTATATACAGGAGCGTGGTCCGATGTGACCGCAGATGTCATATTGATAATTGTTCTTGAACGGAGCACGTTTACCTTGGATGTTGTGAAGAAGAAGTCGATAACTCTGGAAGGTGAACCAACCAAAGGCGCCGTAGTATTAAGAGTGTGACCGGCACGAGTCATTATTCCGTATCTGAACGCTGTAAATCTTGTTTCAGAAAGAATACCGTCATCAACCATTAAGTGATATGCTGCATCATAAGTACGCATATTGTAGTCACCCATATTGATCACTTCACATCCGTACTTGTTAACAATACTCTTTGTAACATCCAGTATCGTCTTTGTGTTTTTCTGACGGACAATAACCTTATCCTCAAGCGCACCTACGTTGTAGAAGTGTGTTGTTGTTGCCGCAAACACCTGAGATGTGGTCTTATCCTTAAGAACTGCCCATGTTACACCAAAGCGTTCATCTCCGCCGGGTAATTGCTTCCAGCCTTTTTCAAGGCAAGTGAATTTTGACGTCTTGTACGCAAGCGGAACACGGTTGCTTTCAGTACCTGTAAATACTTCCTTCTGAATTACAGTATATCCCTGTGCTTTGAGCAAAGGCATAAGTCTGTTCATATTCTCAATGCAGCATTCCTGGAAACCGATAACATCAGGTGAATAGTAGTTGATAAATTCAATCATACTGTTGTATCGGCTTGCATCCTTGTGGCTTTCGTACCACAGCATATTGAATGTCATAATTCTGTAATTTGCGCCGTCTGTCAAAGGAAGATGATCATTTTTTGTATTCAGCGTCTTGGGCGCATCAAAGCAGAGGTCTTTAAGCTCAACGTTACCCGTTGCACTTGCCAATGCCTTAGAGATAAGCTGTGATGCGTATTCTGCCGCTATAGCATTTCCGCCTATAACGTATATCTCACCTGTTGTCTTGTTAACAATACTGTACTGGTTAGCACCGACAGTCTTGTTATTTGCAACAAGTGCATTACCGCCTGCACCGTTACCCGATGTTGCGATAACGATCTGAGGATATGATGCTCTCGGATCGTACACACCTGTTTCAACTTCAACGCCTGTGTAATATTCTATATCATTTGCGAGAAGCTCAACTGCTTCCTTGATACCCATAACATCGTTTGCGGGAGCATTTTCTTCATTTGCAAGGTACGTTACCTTGAGGCCTGTAATGTCCTTGCCATTGATAGTTGCGGAAACGAGAGGACATCTTATCTCCTCAGCTGTACCGTTTACACGCGAATTAGATTCGGAGTAAATTGCGTAAGGAACTACAGAAAGCACAATACCGCTGTCCTTGATCGGAAGGCCGCTGACTGTTACGGAATAGGAGTAACCGCCATCTATAGCCTTAAAATCTGCAGTGCTTACAGTCTTCTTGGCAATAGCTTTACCTGTTGCCGTAGCTACAGTTGTAACAACGAAGCCAAGTTCCTTATACTGATCGTATTCGAATTTACCTGTAAGTGTTAAATTGCCCGAAGCATCAACCGAAGTACCTATAAGGTCAAGGCCTGCAAACTGTCCGCACCATCTTGTACCGGGGGATACATCAGTCTTTTTGTTACCGCCATCAACACCGTATGTTATAACGCCGGGAGCTGTACCTGTTGAATCGAGGTTGATATACTCACCGAGTGCCTTGGGATAACCGGCTGTTGTATTGGATGTTGTAACCTGCGCAGAATAAGGAACTGACGCAAATGTGTGTATGTATGTGCGCATCGGCTCTTTAATTGCCTGAGATGAAGCGTAAGCATATGCTTCATAATCAACATAGTTGTAGTAGTTACGTGATGTACCTGTTTCAGCTGTTTCTCTTACGAAGTACAAAGCGATAGAATCTGCTCTGTTGTGAATTTCAGCTGTCAATTCACGTGCAAGAAGAGCATCAGCACTTGCTGTAACGCTGCCAAGATCTGTTCCGTTGTCAAGTCTTACGTTTACTGCTTCATTCTTGACGAGGGAGAGCGCAACGCCTGCCTTTTTGTCGGGCAAGAAGCCTGCACCGCAACCCTTGTTGATCTTCGTTGCCGCGTGTATGTCAGCTGTACCGTCGTGGATAGCCACGGGGATAACAGTAACGTTTGTCATATCACATCCCTGCTCTGTCCAGTACGCCTTGAAATCATCAGCTGTGCGATTTCTGTTGGCGTATGTTACGAACCAGAGAACTGCTACACTATTGGGAGCTATGCTTACATCGTAAGATGAAAGATTTACTCTTTCAAGGCACTTGATGTCTGTGCTTACTTCAACACCGGAAACAAGGCCGAGAAGTATATTGTAGCCGTTACTTTCGTTCTTACCGCTGTTGGCAAAGCCGAATCTGTAAAGTGAATACTGATTGAGGTTTACTGCCTTGTCTGATGTGTTTATGATCTCCATAAACTCATATGCACCGTTTGTAGGTGTCTGGCAGATCTCGCTTATAGCGAGATTCTTTTCCGACTCGCTCTTTGTAAGCTTGATCACCTTGAACTGCTGTGCTGTGGAAGAAGCTGAGTATTTTGCAAGCTCTACATTTGTACCGCTTGCAGTGCCTCCGTCTTTGACAGTCAAAGCACATTCTGTTGTGCACTTGGGAACGAATACATAATTTCCGTCAACCTTGAAAATATACCATCTCTGGGCGTTGGTATTGTTTGACAGATATGTACTTACATTCGTGCCTGCCTTACCGGAACCTGCCGCACAGTCAAGGGATTTACCTGTATAGAGGTTTGTGATCTCATAGCTTCCGTCAGAGAAACGGATAAATCTCCATGTCTGTCTGTAACCTGCATTGGGGTAACGGATGAGAACATTATCTGCTGACAGACCGAGATTGTAATCAGAACCAACGCCTCTGATATTGCCCCAGAAGTTACTGCCTATATTTGCAGGCTCTGCATTTTCAAGAGCATTGATCTTCGTTATTTTGAACTGCTGACCTGCAGCACCGCTGTATGTGTTCATCTGAACATTTGCGCCTGCTGCGGTTGAGTTGCCGTTAACACTCAACGCACATGTTGTACCGCACTTTGCTCGAAGCACATAGGTACCGTTTGTGTGCTTGAAAATGAACCAACGCTGAGCGTTTGTGTTGTTGCTTGCATAAAGGTCAACATTTGCGCCGTTTGCACGTGATGCCGCATAAACGTCAAGCACCTTACCTGTTGCGTTATTTGTTATCTTGTAGCTTCCGTCGCTCTGTCTTGTGAGCTTCCATGTCTGAGCTGCTTTGAATACCGGTGTAACCGTACATACGTTTGTATCGGAATAACCGAGGTTCATACCGCCGGAATTCATCGAAATTCTTACATTTATATCAGTTCCGAGGTCAACAACAGGAGCTGTTACACGAGACTCGTTTATACCGTGTGAAACGAAATGATTGAATGCGCTTTCGCGGTTGGAGCCGAATGCCGCTTTAAGGTCAGCGTTGTTCTTCAAATAATAATCAACACTGAACATAGGGCTTGCCTGACGGCCTTCTTTTATACCGTTACTGACAAAGTGGTTGTAAAGACGTGTTGCATCAGTACCGAATGCAGCCTTCAAATCAGCATATTTGCTTGCATAATAAGTTGCATCAAATACTACCGATTTTACATTTGCAGGCACTGAAACAGCGGCAATTGCCTGAAACGGTACTATAGCCGCTACCATAATAATTGCCAAAAACCACGCTGTCAAACGAATGATTTTTTTCATGTTTGCCTCCTTTAAAGAACACTGTAATTAGTGCATTTCACAAGTACATTATATATTAAAAAGTAATCATTGTCAATTAAATAAAACGAACAGATTGCTTATTTTTCATTTTATTTACACATTGTGTACATATTTTCTTTTTAGCCGACAAGAAAAAATACAAACTTTCAGACGTCAAATTACGGTGCAGGATCGATTTGCGGCAATGCGCTGTAATCTATCGGGAAATACAGCGACTGTGTCATATGAAGTCCTGCAATAATGTGATATTTAACACCGAGATTTGACATCCAAGTACGGTCGTTGAATGTTGCAAGCACACCTGACCAATTTTCGTACACCCAGTCAGCTGACGGCCAGAGGCAAATCGACGGACGGATAGCCTTATAGACATCCTCTCTGACACCTGCCTGACCGTGGTGCGCCATCTGTACAACATCACTCTTCAAAGAATTACCGTATTTATCGAGAAGTCTTTTACCCTCATTGACATACGCATCACCGAGGAAAAGGACCTTTTGCCCTTCAATAGTTGCACTGAATATCATCGTGGTATCATTTATATTCGTTTCGTTTTCGGCATCTGTCACAGTCATAAGTATTTCAAACTTGATACCGTCAATCGTAATAACATCGCCCTCGAAAGCATTTTTGCCTTTTATAGCATCATATGAGCCTGCGCCGTACAGCTTATCGTATGCCGCTTTAATGTCGTCTATAATATAACTGTACTTTCCGCTTTCACTCGAATTCATAAACGATTTTGACGGCAAATTGAAGTAAACATTTTTGATAACTATCTTATTGGATGTTTCATTCACAAGATATGTAAACTCTGTTACGTGGTCATCGTGCGGATGTGAAAGGAACCACGCCTCTATTTCAGGAACCTCCTTATTGCTGATCCTCTGCAATTCTTCGTAGAGATAGCCTCTGTCATTGAAATGAACTCCGCCGCCGTCAATAACTATCAGCTTATCATTCTTTGTTTTGATGACATAGCTGTTACCGAGCATTTGCGAATACGGACAAAGCTGATGAATAACGGGTTGATTTTCAACAGCCTGAACTGTTACTGTGATCGAAGACGATCCGCTCTTTGCCGTCATTTTATACGTACCCTTATCAGGTATGATGGTATTACCGTATCCTACCGTGATCTGGCTTGACGACCAGGACACCTTGCTGCCCTCGGTAATAGCACCGCCTTTTGCAAACTGAACATTAAATTTATTCAAGTCGCATGCTTTTCCCGCCTCGACTGTTATATTTTTCGTTGCATACCATACAGTATTTTCAGTATAGGTATCCGCCGCAACGTGCATTATCGTATATTTTTGAGATGTTGTTCCGTTGTAATCGTACATCTGAACATTTGTGCCGTCCGCCGTAGCATTTGAGGTAACGTCAAGCGCCTTTGACGGTGCATGCTTCGGCTCAAGAACGTAATAACCGCCAACAATACGAACATACCAGCGCTGTGCATCGGTATTATTACTCTGATACGTTTGAACATTTGTGCCGTTTGCCGTACCTGCCCCGACAACATCAAGTGCCTTGCCTGTGCTTTTGTTTGTGATGGTATATGCACCGTCAGAATTGAGCTTGAAGCACCATACCTGGCTTCTTGTATTCTTTACCGAATTGATAACCACATTATCCTCGGACAGATCAAGATATTTACTTGAAGCTGCACCCATAATTCTTGCACAAAACTCTGTTCCGAGAGCGATCGGAGGATTGGGTGATTTTGTATTTGCCATTTCTGTTGTGCCATTCAAAACAGCTGTAAACAGCATATTGAGATCAGCATCTGTATATTTTCCGTCACGGTTAAGGTCAAGTGCTTCAATATAGCAGGAATATTCGGCATTTCCCATAAGATACTTTTTTGCACGGATTATGTCCATACCGTTTACACGTGTATCACCGTTTGTGTCACCGTTGACCGCCATCGGCATAGCTTCAAGCGTCATAGAGTTCACAAGCGTATATCCCGTACCGACAACATCGTTTAAGGAAACTATATTATCATATTGATTCTTTATATAACACGGTTCATTAAAAGAATCAATGACGTAATACGCTTTAGCGCCTGCGGGAATATTTGCAACTATACCGTTTTTGATCTGTAGTTGTGCGTCCGATGTGGTCGTGAACGAACGTTCATTGCTTGCAGAAGCTGATATTTCAGCAAGTCCGTCTGATGATGAGCAGAGCGCCGCACACACAGAACCGAACAAAAGCGAAAGCATGATAAACATTGTAACGATCTTTAAATTGAAGCTTTTTTTCTTCATATATTTTCTCCTCCGATTTTTTATCTTTATACGAATCTGCAATACCGCCTGCATTGCACCCGTCACTGCCTTTAAAAAGCAAATTAAACCTCTTCATTAATATTATCACGGTTTATAAAATAAGTCAAGATATATATTAAAAATCAAAGCATTCAACCTCTCTTTATACAGGGAACTTTTTTCTTGACAAAAGCTCTCCTGTGTGTTATAATACGTCCGTCACACAAACTGAATAATTGGTAGCAGGGGTGTTTTTGGCTGTGGGAATACTATACCCTTTTTGGGGCATACTTAAAGATAACTGGATTTTGGTAAAAATGTAAACTCCACTATCTTTGAGTATGAATATTTCTGCTCCGATTAGTTTGTGTGACAACAATCGGGGTTTGCGTTTTTCGGTGTGCATAGCTTCGGTTGTGCACACTTTTTGTTTTATATCCATTTCATTCGACGCACATTGTAGGGACAGGCGTCCTCGACTGTCCGTTTGATACCCATTTTTGTTCTTTTATGCGGACGTGCAATGCACGCCCCTACGGGTGATCAATGAAAAAATTATCGTCCATCTCATTCAACGCACATTGTAGGGACAGGCGTCCTCGACTGTCCGTTTGATACCCATTTTTGTTCTTTTATGCGGACGTGCAATGCACGCCCCTACGTGTGATAAGTGAAAAAATATTATCGTTCATTTCATTTAACGTGATTTGTAGGGGACGACGCCCTCGGCGTCCCGCCTGAAACAATCATCCGTTACAAGCGTCACTGCCGACGAAGGATAATTAATGTAAACAAAATAAATTACAATATAAAAGGAGAAAAAAATGAAAAGAAGAATTAAGCTCACACCCATTTTGATCGCACTCATATTATCACTCAGCGCATCTCTTACATCTTGCAATGATTCCGAAACCGATACGGACAGCGCAAGCGTTACCGTATCTCAAACGGAAAAGGAAACAAATGCCGATACTGATGCTAAAACCGATTCCATCACAAGCGAAGCACCGACAGAGAATGTAAGCACCGAAACACCTGTCGAGGACACGGAAGCCCCCGCGACAACCGTACCCGAAACGAAGCCTGCAGTAACCACAGCGCCCGAAACCACAGCACCTGAAATCAAAAAGGAATATGCTTCCAAAGAGAAATATCCGGACAGTTGGGGAGAAAGCATAGGAGTTATGGATCCCAAAGGAGATATGTCAGAGCCTTATATAAGAGTAAAGGGTAATACCTTCTTTTGGGAAAATTCAAGAGTTTTACATACTATACCCAAAAGTATAGTTTCGCCCGAAGAATGGGAGATTATCTTAGCAGACGAAGAAAACGATCAACTACTTTTCTTTGTATTCAAAGGTGGCTATAATGAACGCGATATATATTCAATTGTCGATGGAAAAGTATATAAACTTAACGAAGAAGACTATATCTATGATGATTTTTACGATACGTGGTCAGATTATAATAGCAGCACATCACCTTATTACTGGATAGAAAAAAATGGTGTTGCAAAATCCATTAATGTAAGATCTAAAAAATTCAACGAGGTTTACGTAG
Organism: Eubacteriales bacterium; assembly: GCA_045588615.1. Taxonomy (GTDB): domain Bacteria; phylum Bacillota; class Clostridia; order Oscillospirales; family CAG-272; genus RGIG7213. The sequence continues at coordinate 113 of JAZNEN010000249.1, read as the reverse complement.
AAGCAGAGGGTGCGCGCTATATAAGCGACCCTTACTATTCTTTCACTTTCGAAAATTCTAACGGAGAAGTTGTAAAACAGAACAGCGAAAATATTTTGGCTAAAGTAAAAGAA
>JAZNEN010000248.1:0-1889 GCA_045588615.1 Eubacteriales bacterium | reverse complement strand
GGCTTCAACAAAGAGGATGTTGCACAGTATATCGAAAAAATGAATTTTGAATTCAACAGAGATATCAGCATCGCAAGAAATGAAGCAGCAGAATGGAAAAGCAAGTGCGAAAAAATCGAAAAAGAGCTTGAAAGTCGCAAGGCTTCCGGAATGGAAACGGAACGCTACGGAGCAAAGATAGCCGTGTTGGAAGAAAATCTTGCAAAATCCGAAGCTACCGTAAAAGAACTTATCGAAAAGCTGTCAGACGCCGAAGAGCGTCTCAATGCACAAAATGATGCACTCGATAAACTGTGCGTTGAAAACGAAAATCTTAAATCGGATGTACCTGTAAGTGAATCGAAAACAGATCCCGAGATTGAAGAAAAGGCTAAGCTTTACGACAAAATGTCATCCAAGATCGGTATGGTCATAATGGATGCAAACAGAAATGCCGACGCAGTCATTTCCGCCGCAAAGGACGAAGCGGCAGGAATAATATCCTCTGCAGAAACAGAGGCAGAGCATATCATCAACAATGCAAATGAAAAAGCTGAGGCGATATACAGCGACGCTTGCCGCCGCGCAGACATTTTCTCAAATGAATACAAAGCACTCTTTGTTAAATACTCTACTTCCATATCATCTTCTCTTAAAAACATAGAAAACGAGATCGACCTTTGCGATTCCGAGCTTAAACTTAAAGCGGAAGGGTTGCACAAAAACGAATACATTTCCGAGGAATAAGGAGACTTCAAATGAACGAACTTTCACAAAAAGCCCTTGAAATGGCGTGGCAGTCATTACAGATAGAAAAAGAAGCCATAGCACAGGCTGAACAGTACCTCGACAAAGAGGAATTTTTGAAAACCGCCATAGCACTCAGCGAATGTAAAAAGATAATCACTTGTGCCAGCGGCTCATCCGGAATTGCCGCAAAAAAATTTCAGCACAGCCTTTGCTGCATCGACAGACCTGCTTGCTTTATGTCACCTGCTGAAGCCGTGCACGGCGGTTTGGGTGTTGTAACACACGAGGACTGCGTGGTTATGGTATCAAGAGGCGGTAAGACTGTTGAATTACTGCCCATAATAGATGTTGTCAAGAAAAAGGGTGCAAAGCTTATTGCAATAACAGAAAACCTTGATTCGCCTCTTGCAAGCAATGCAGACTACATTATCAAAATGCAGATAGAAAAAGAAAGCGATAAGTATAATATGATGGCAACTGCGTCTTATGTTGCAACGATCGCCATATTCGATGCCTTCCTTGCCGCTGTTATGGAATTGACCGGATACAAAAAAGAACAATTCGGCCTCATTCATCCGGGCGGTGCTGTAGGTGAAAGACTCAACAAAAAATAAAGTAACCTAAAATCCCCCTTTCGATTATAATATAAATAATGTATCGACAGGGGGTTTTCAGGTGGAAACTTATTTATACTCGTTCAGCGGAATAGATGAGCTTGCAGGCGCTTGTAAGTTTATTATGACACTGAATCTACCGTCGCAGACCTCGGTATATTATGAGGACTGCGGTATTAAAGCAAGATATTATCTTATTTTTTCGCAAAGTGTATATGACATAAGAAGTGAGCTGTATCCGATGTGTACCATAAGTGAATTTGCGGAAAGTGAGATAAGACCGACACGTGCTGTAAGAGCATATTTGAATGAACGGTGTACCCTTATAGCCGAAAATAATGCAGCAGAAATATTCTGCACATTCTGTTAGGAAATAAAATGAATCTCGAAGAACTCTACCAAAAATGTGACGGGTGCCGTGCCTGTCCGCTGTATCAGACAAAAACCAACACCGTTTTCGGTGTCGGAAGTCACGCTGCCGACATAATGTTTGTCGGCGAAGCCCCGGGCGAAAACGAGGATCTCACCGGTGAACCGTTTGTGGGC
>JAZNEN010000247.1:0-11131 GCA_045588615.1 Eubacteriales bacterium | reverse complement strand
ATGGCTACGATCCGACTTGTGCAGGAAAGCTTTTTGATAAATATCTCGAAGCTGTCGGTATGAAACGTGAAAATATTTATATTGCAAATATTTTGAAATGCCGCCCTCCGAAAAACCGCGATCCGCAAAAAAACGAGGAGGATGCCTGTATCGGCTTTTTACGTGAACAGGTACGTATAATTTCTCCGTCGCTTATCGTTTGTCTTGGCAGGATCTCAGCAATGCGTTTGATAAAGCCCGATTTCAAAATAACAGCGGAGCACGGTGTTTTTTTTGAAAAAGGAAAGTTTGTAATGACGGCAGTATATCATCCGTCGGCGCTTTTGCGGGATCCGAACAAAAAGGATGATATGCTTAAAGATATGCAAAAAATCAAGGAGTATGCCGTTAATAACGGCCTTATAAACTGATATGAACGTCAATTCGGCAGAACTGCTAAATACAGTCGTAAAATTATTTATTATTATGGTCGTGGGCTTCGGTGCATACAAGCTGAAATTTATGGACAGAGAATTTTCAAAAAAGCTGTCAAATTTCGTTATATGCATCGGAACTCCCTTTCTCGTTCTCGGGGGACTTCTCGGAACAGATGACAAAAGCTTCGCGAACTTAAAATCGGGACTTCTTATAATACTGACCGGTATCTGTATATATATCTTCACGGCAGCGGCGGCATTTATATCCACACGGCCGATAAAAGATAATTCCGAAAGATGTATAGGTGAGTTTGCCCTTCTTTTTGCAAACACAGGATTTATGGGTTTTCCCGTTTTAAAGGCGCTTTTCGGTGAGGAAATGGGGGCGTTTTACGGTTCATTTTACATCATCGCCTTCAATCTTGTCATATGGACATACGGAATATTTGTTATCTCAAAGGCAGCCGGCACTGTCAAAATAAAGCCGATTAATATGGTGCTTAATTACGGAACGGTTCCGTGCCTTTTGGGAATTATTTTATATATGCTTCCGTGGCAGCTTCCGCACGTCGTAACAGACGCTTTCAAGATGATAGGAGATATCACGATTCCCTGTTCAATGTTCATCATCGGAGGAGTTATCGCAACTATCCCCTTCGGAAAAATATTCTCTGATATAAAGGTTTATGTTCTTCTCATTATCAAGCTTTTCCTGATACCGACCGCCGCATCTGCTTTGACATATCTTTTGGGTCTTGACAGCTTTTATATTTATTTTGTGGCAATTATGACAGCACTTCCGTGTGCTTCAAACACGGTAATGTATGCGGAAAAATACGATGTCGCGCCCGAATTCGGGGCAAAGCTTACGGGAATTTCCACAGTTTTATCAGTTGCAACCGTTCCTCTTGTTTTAAGTCTTGTTGACAAGCTTTTTATCGCTTAATATTTTACTCTTATTTTGTGCCTAAAACGGCAGAATGGACTACCGAATGAAGAAAATTATTTTAGTGCTTTTAAGCATTTTGCTCATACTTTCCTCTGTTTCATGTGATAATCCGGAAATCGGAACATCTGTAACATCAGGAGATATCACCCCTCCCGGTGACAGCATAGTACTTGCTCCTGCCGACAAGATCATCGCAAGTATTGACGGTATCGACATACCTGTTTATGCGCTTCGCTACTTTTTCGTAAGCGCTTACAAGGATTTTTATGAAAAAAATTACTCAAACATTTCAAACTTTTTCAATCCCAATCTTCCATTGCACGAACAAGCGCCCGCACACGCCGATTACAAAGAATATCCAACATGGTACGATTATTTTTTAAGTATAGCAAAGCGAGATCTTGAATACTACATTGCATTTGCAGTGAATGCTGAAAAAGACGGTGTTTCTTTAACAGATGAAGAAAAAGCAGATATTGATAAGACAGTTGATGAAATGGAAGAAAATGCAAAAAGCTATGAAGTTTCATTTTCGAAGTATATGGAAGAATTTGAAATGATGGGACCCGGTGTCACGCCCGAAACCGTAAAAGAAGTCTACTACATTTTCCAGCTTGCAACGAAGTATTCAAAAATAAAATACGACTCATTTGCAGTAACCTCTGATGATATTCAAAAGGAATTTGAAAAAGATAAAAATACGTACTCGACGGTCGATTACAATATAATTACCATCGTACCGAAATATGATGCAACAAGCACGGACGAGGAAAAGGAAAACGCAAAAAAGAAAGCCGTTGAAGATGCCGATAAATTTACATCCTTCATCGAAGCGGGCAGCAGCTTTTTTGATGCACACAAGCTGACCTATCCCGAGCTTAGTGACGAAGCACACACGGAATTTTTAAATTCTTACGAAGTTACAAAAGCTGAATATGTAAAGGAAGATACTCTTTCGGAGTGGCTGTTTGATGAAGCAAGAGTCACCGGAGATATCAACCGCACAGTTGATACTCAGGGAAAGATAAAAATAGCTCAGATCGTCAAAGCGGCAAATAAAAATGATGATCCGCTTCTGAATATAAGATACATTTATATTGACCTTTCGCTTCAACATTACAACGAGGTAACAGCACCGCAGCTTGCAAAAGACATTATCGATGAGATAAAAAAAGCAGATGATAAGGACAAAAGATTTGCAGAGCTCGTTGCTTTACATTCAAACGACACAACGACCAACAAAAAAGGCGGTCTTATCGAAAATGTAACGCCTGAAAGCACCATGCTTCCCGAAGATATCATTTCGTGGTGCTTTGAGGACGGACGAACGCTTTACGATTGCGACTATAAGGAATATAAATCTTACGGTGTTGTTTGCGGATATTTCATCACATTTATCTCCTCCTATGGCAGACCGTATTATGAATATATGATAGAGATAAAGCTCAAAAGCGATATGCTCACAAATTATATAGATGATATCACGAACAGTATTTCCATCGAATACGACTCTTCCCTTTCAGATCTCATATACAAATAAACTCGCCTTATTAAAATCAACGGGCTTACTCGAAATTGATAATAATTTCAAGTAAGCCCGTTATTAATTATTTAAACTGAAACAGATTCAAAAATGAACGGTATGCACTTATCTATATCTTTTACTGCAACTTCTACCTGATATCCTATCTTTCCTCCGCTGAAAAATATCGTTTCATAATTTTGCGCCGATGAATCAATAACCGTTTTAAACTGTTTTTTCATTCCTATAGGTGAACAGCCGCCGTGTATATATCCCGTAATCGGCAACAGATCCTTTGATTTTATCATAGCGATACTTTTCTCACCAACTGTCTTTGCCGCTTTTTTAAGGTCAAGTTCCTTTTCCACGGGCACAAGAAACACGTAATTTTTCCTTGAGGAACCTTCTGTAACAAGCGTTTTGAATACTCTGTCAGGATCGTGTCCGATAACACGTGCAACATCAACGCCGCTTACAACACCGCTGTCAACATAAACATAGCTTTTATAGTTTATTTTCTTTGCATCAAGCAGACGCATTACATTTGTTTTTTCTTCGTTCTTTTTCATTTTACTTACCCTCAACTGCGATATTCCGATGTCATTTACTTATGTGTACACACCTATTGACACCGAGTGTTTTTTTGTGTATAATCTTAGAAAAAATATATGGAGTAAACAATGAGAAAAAATATCTTTATTTCTATTCTGCTTTTATTTATTGTGATATTTTCCGTTTCGTGCGGCAACGGTTCCTCGGATGACACGACGGCGCCTGCACCGATTTTGCCAAAAACAGAAAAAATTACGTTTTCCGACTATAAAGCTGCAAGCGATTATGAAACCGCAGGAGAAAATAAGTATGCCGTAAGATTCACCGCTTCAAACAAGCTCCACTCGTTTGATCTTCACGCTTTCGCGGGCGAAGGTATGAGCCGTGCTGTGGTGACGCTTTATAACTGGTCGGGTGACTATGAAACGACGGTAAATTCAAAACCGTTCGATATATACTCCATCGGCCCTCTTTCAAAAAAAGACATAGGAGCTGTGCAGGCATTGATGTTTCCGAGTATGAAGATTCCTCCCGCAGGAGAGTATCTTGTCGTAATATCGCTTAGCTCCCCAAATGCCCTTTTGCTTATGGGTGAAAAAACAGAAGACGCTGAGCAAAGAGGTATCATTTGCTATAAAAACGGTGTTGAATACGATAAAACGCCATGTATGACCATGGCGTATCATCAAAACTGATCCTTACTGAATAAACAGATCATCCGTCATAAACTCGGGATCACATGTAAGATTCATTTTCAATTTCTTAAAATATGCTTCCTCATATGCAGGGAGCATTTTTGTACTGTGCGCTTCACAGTGGGAAAGTTCAGGAAGTTTTGAAAGAATATAGTCCATCTGCGGATTCATTGTGCGGCAAAGTGACATTGCAAGCAAAGTTTCGTGTATATTGAGCGCTGTCACCTTGTCGCCGAGCGACTTCTTAAGCGACGTTATAGGCTCTAAAACAAACGGAGAAAGTATGTGCATTCCTTTCGGAATATCCGCAAGCACCTTAAGTGCATTTACAAGAGCCGCGGAAGGGGCAGTCAAAAGCTCACCCGCTTTACCTGAAATTATACGTCCGTCTGAAAGCTGTATTGCAACAGCGTTTGAACCTGAGGATCCTTCTTTTTTTCTTGCCGCATTTACACACTCACGGTCGGTAACATCGATACCCAGCTCCTGCATAAGATTTTCAAGTCTGTGTACGACATCTTCGTCGCATGCACCGTTTTTATAATCACAAAACGCCTTGAAATATCTTCTTATGACCTCGTGCTTCGAAGCTTCCTTGCATACCTCGTCATCGGTAATACTGTTACCCGCCATATTTACACCCATATCCGTGGGAGATCTGTAAATGCAGTCTTCGCCTGTTATTCTGTATAGTATCTTTTTCAAAACGGGAAACGCTTCGACATCTCGGTTATAGTTGACAGTCGTTATACCGTATGAATCGAGATGATATGGATCTATCATATTGACATCACGCAGGTCTGCCGTTGCCGCCTCATATGCAATATTAACAGGATGTTTCAACGGAAGATTCCATATGGGAAATGTTTCAAATTTGGCATAGCCTGCTGTTATTCCTCGCTTATGCTCATGATAAAGCTGGCTTAAGCACGTTGCAAGCTTGCCCGAGCCGGGGCCCGGAGCAGTTACCACGACAAGAGGACGGGTAGTGGGCACAAACTCATTTGCGCCATAGCCTGCATCGCTTACTATCGTATCTATATCATTTGGATAGCCCTTTATACAACGGTGAACAAATACCCTCTCACCCCTTATTTCAAGTTTCTTCTTGAAAATATCTGCTGACGGCTGTTCCTTATACTGTGTTATAACGATAGCGCTGACGTAAATATCGAGAGAACGCAAATTGTCGATAAGGCGCATAACATCCGCATCGTATGTAATTCCGAAATCTGCACGTATCTTCTTTCTTTCGATATCTGCGGCATTGATAATAACAATTATCTCTGTCTGATCTTTAAGCTCCTGAAGCAGCTTGATCTTCGCATCGGGTTTAAACCCGGGTAAAACGCGCGAAGCGTGCATATCATCAAACAGCTTGCCTCCAAACTCAAGATAAAGCTTATTATCAAATTTTTTTATTCTTTCTAAAATATGTTCCGTTTGTAATTTAACGTATTTTTCGTGATCAAAACCGATATTCATTTTAAGCTCCCAAATGTGAACGTATGTATACAAATAATTATATACCACAAAACAGAATTTGTAAATACCAAAATCAAAAAAAGGCAGGCTCATTTAAAAAATAAATACAGAAATCTTACCGACCGTTGCTCATCAGCGATAAATACCGTATTCAATCAATTAAAAAGTCAACTTATTAAAATAAGCCCGCCTTTGGGATCACTTCAGTTTTTCTTATTCTTCGGTTCTTTTACTCTCGGCTCTACAGGGACATTGTATATATCTCTGTACGACATTGCTTCTTCCTCATACATCGGGAGCGATGGGGCAAGCCCTGTGCACTCTGTTGAAGAAGCAACAGAACCTATTTCATCATCGTCCTCAAACGGAAGTTTTTCGGGATAAACTATCTTTTTGTTGTTTTTCATACAAACACGTCCTTTCTTATATTTCAAAAATATTATTTCACAGCTTTTGTAATTTATTCCGTTATATTAAAATTTAATAAATGTTCTTATCCAATAAACAATTAAACTGTATGATATAATTGATTATTCTATAAAGAGGCCATAAATGAAAAATACATGTTATATTGTCGGGGCATCCGGTGAAAATTTTGAAAGCTTTATACCAAATGACGGCGATCTTATAATCGCATCCGACGGCGGATATGAACAGCTAACAAGAAAGGGGTACACACCCGATATTCTGATAGGCGATCTTGACTCGCTCAATATATCCGATATAAGCTGTGAGATAATGCGCCATCCGGTTATGAAAGATGATACAGACACAGTTTTATGCATAAAATACGGTATGGAAAAAGGATATAAAAATTTTGTTATTTACGGCGGACTCGGCGGAAAAAGATTAAGCCATTCGTATGCTAATATTCAAGCACTTGCTTACATTGCAGAGTCGAATTGCTTCGGTAAGCTCGTTTCCGAAAATTGTGAAGTATTTATGCTCAAAAACAGTAAAATAGAATTTGATGAAAATAAATCGGGACATATATCAGTGTTTTCATATACTGATAAATCATTCGGAGTATCTGAATACGGACTTAAATATGAAATTTCAGATGTCACGCTCGATAACCGCTTCCCACTCGGTGTAAGTAATTCCTTCACAGGAAAGCCGTCATTTATCTCTGTAAATAACGGAACTCTGCTTCTGATCGTAGAAAGTTAATAAATAATTATTTATAAGTCAAAATATATAGTATATAATGAAAGGTACTCATAATTTAGTACCGTCAACACAGAAAGAAAAAGGATTGATATTTATGTTGAATTATACAGAGTCTGCCATAGGACTCACACTCCCCTGCGTGCCCTTAAGAGGCATTGTTGCATTTCCCGGCATACCCCTCAATTTTGAACTCACAAACGAAATGTGCCGACGTGCGGTTGATGCCGCATCCCGAACTGCGGAAAGGCTTGTCTTTCTGACGCTTCAAAAAAATATTGCCGACGAAAAACCGAGCCCTGATGACCTTTTTGAAATAGGTGTTATCGCAAAAATAAAGCAAACAATAAAGACTCCCGACGGGACACAGCGTGTACTGTTTGAAGGTCTGTGCCGTGCTGTATGCGAAGGCTTCAGACGGGGACATTATATAACAGCTGACATTTCTCTCAAGTCAACAGATAACGATTCGGTGCCGGATGCAAATACAGCCGCCCTTATGCGTGAGCTTCAAACTGTTATGGAAAAAACGGTAAGATACTTACCTAATATTTCCAAGGAAATAGTTTTTGCCGTGAACAGCATCAAGTCGATCGGTCTGCTTTGCGATTTTATCGCACTCAATATTTTACACAGCATCTCAGACAAACAGACTGTTTTAAGTGAATTTGACCCTGAAAAGCGCGCACAAACACTTCTTGTCTTACTCAATAACGAACTTGAGCTTCTTGCCCTTGAACTTAAGATACGCTCAAAAGTCAAAGAGCAGATGGATAAAAACCAGCGTGACTATTATCTGCGTGAGCAGATGAAGGCAATAGAAGAGGAGCTTGGGGAAGATGAAGACGAGGAAATAAGAGATTACACAGAAAAAATAGAAAAGCTTAAATTTGATGAAGATACACACGAAAAACTGATGAAAGACATCAAAAAGCTTTCCAAATCTCCCTTTTCATCTGCTGAAAGCTCCGTTTTAAGGAACTATCTGGACACAGTCCTCGATGTTCCGTGGAACAAATTCACACCTGAGAAAAACGATATCGCATATGCTAAAAAAATACTTGACAGAGATCATTACGGTCTTGACAAGGTCAAGGAAAGAATACTTGAATATATTGCGGTAAAATCCGTAAATCCTGAGCTTCGGCATCAGATAATTTGTCTTGTCGGCCCTCCCGGCGTCGGTAAAACTTCAATTGCATCATCTTTAGCCGAAGCTATGAAACGTAAGTTTGTAAGAACATCGCTCGGCGGTGTCAAGGACGAGGCTGACATAAGAGGCCACAGAAAGACGTATATCGGATCTATGCCCGGACGAATCATTGATTCTCTCATTCGTGCACAGTGTATGAATCCGCTTATACTTCTTGATGAAATAGATAAGATGGCATCAAGCATAAACGGCGACCCCGCCTCCGCTATGCTTGAGGTGCTTGACAGTGCACAGAACAAATCATTCAGGGATCATTTTCTGGAGATTCCGGTTGACCTTTCGCACTGCGTGTTTATATGTACGGCAAACACGCTTGATGCAGTTCCCCGTCCGCTTATAGACCGTATGGAGATAATCTCCCTTGATTCGTATACACGCAAGGAAAAATTTGAAATAGCACGCAGACATCTTTTGCCTAAGCTCCGAAAGAAATACAATTTGATGTATCTTGAGTTTAAGATATCAAGTGATGCACTTTACACCGTCATTGACAGTTACACACACGAATCCGGTGTACGTAACCTTGAGCGTATGCTTGACTCACTCATGAGAAAGACTGCAAAGCTTATTGCAAGCGGAGAGGCGCCTTTCGTAAACATAACCGTTTCGAATCTTGATTCATACCTCCCGTTTGAGCACAAGATGAAAAACGAAAGAATATCGCATTATGACGAAGTAGGTGTTGTAAACGGTCTTGCTTACACGCAGGTCGGCGGTGATATACTGAAAATTGAGGTATCAGCCCCCGAAGGAAACGGAAAGCTTGAGCTTACAGGCTCACTCGGCGATGTTATGAAGGAATCGGCAAAGGCGGCAATTACATACATAAGATGTAACGCAAAGGCACTCAATATCGATCCCGATTTTTACAAAAACCGTGACATTCATATACATGTGCCCGAGGGTGCTGTGCCGAAGGACGGTCCTTCTGCAGGCGTTACGATTATGACAGCCTTGACAAGCGAGCTGTCCGGGGTGCCTGTAAGACGCGATGTTGCAATGACGGGCGAGATAACTCTGCGAGGCAGGGTCTTGCCTATCGGCGGACTCAAAGAAAAAACCGCCGCCGCATATGCAGCAGGTGTAAAAACAGTGCTTATACCGCAGGATAACCTCGATGATTTAAAGACCATCGATCCTGAGGTAAGAGAAAAGCTTGAATTTATCCCCTGTGCAAACGCAAACGATGTGCTTAAAAACGCTATGGCTTATACTTCCGGTAAGCTTTGCAATACAGTTATTGATTTTTCAAACGATGCACATCCGCTTAAGAAAAAAGGAGACGCAAAAACACCTGCGGTAATTCGCTGATATGAAAAGATTGAATTTAAATAACATAAAGCTGACAATTTCGGCTGGCAGACTCGACCAGATACCGTCGGGCGGTATTCCGCAAGTTGCTTTTTCTGGTAGGTCAAATGTCGGAAAAAGCTCCCTTTTAAATGCCCTGACTCAAAGAAAATCTTTGGCAAGGGTAAGCGGAACACCGGGCAAAACGATAACCATCAATTTTTATGAAATAGACGGGAAGCTGTTTTTGGCTGATCTTCCCGGATACGGATATGCGGCAAGAAGTGCAAAAGATCAGGCGGTATGGTCAATGCTTGTTGACGGTTACCTTTCGGACGGCAAAGATATAAAGCTCGTGCTTCAGCTTATCGATATGAAGGTAGGTCCGACGAAAGATGACGAAATGATGCTGCAGTGGCTTGTTGACAGCCGTATGCCGTTTGCAGTTGTTGCAACGAAGGCAGACAAACTCAACAAAACAAAAAGATCTGAAGCGCTCGAAAAGCTTCAGAGCCATCCCCTCATTCCCAAGGGGATACCGATAATTCCCTTTTCTGCATTGAACGGAGAAGGAACGGATGAGATACGCTCATTCATTGGGAAAGTAACTGAAATATAAGAGGATCAAAAATATGAATAATATACAAGACTGTTACGGTGTAAATAAGGACGGCCATTTCACTTTGGGCGGAGCTGATACTGTTGCGCTGGCAAAGAAGTACGGCACACCGCTTTACTTGCTTGATGAAAACAAAATACGCCGTCAGTGCGAAATATACAGAGAAGCGATCAAAAATCATTTTCCCGAGGGTTCAATGCCATTTTATGCAAGTAAGGCACTTTCTTTTGTTGATATTTACAAGATAGTGAAGTCTGAAAACATAGGCATTGACATCGTTTCCCCGGGTGAGCTTTATACAGCTATCACCGCAGGCTTTGATGTTTCAAACGCATGCTTCCACGGAAACAACGAAATCAAGGCTCTTCTCCCCAAGAGCCGCGCCTGCGAAGCTGTTATCTGCGTTCCCGCTCTTAACATCTCCACCGCTATGCGCGCTTTCAAGGGCACCAAGATCAGCATCGGTGCTGAAACCGTTCACTACGAGCACTCCGGTGCTTTCACCGGCGAAATGGCTCCCGAGATGCTCTCCGACCTCGGCGTAAAGTACGTTATCATCGGTCATTCCGAGCGCCGTGAATACTACAATGAGACTGATGTTTCCGTCAATCTCAAGGTCCGCGCAGCTCTCGAAGCCGGTCTCACCCCCATCGTCTGCGTTGGCGAAAGCCTGCAGCAGCGTGAGCTGGGCGTTACCATGGAGCTTCTTGACTACCAGGTAAAGGTTGCCCTCTCCGGCATTACCGCACAGCAGATGCGCAAGGTCGTCATCGCTTACGAGCCCATCTGGGCCATCGGCACCGGCAAGACCGCTACCAGCGAGCAGGCTCAGGAAGTTTGCGAGCACATCCGCGCTCTTATCCGCAAGAACTATGACGCACGCACCGCACGCGCTGTTTCCATCCTCTACGGCGGCAGCATGAACGCAAAGAACGCTGAAGAGCTTCTGTCCATGCCCGACATCGACGGCGGTCTCATCGGCGGCGCTTCCCTCAAGCCCGTAGATTTCTCCAAGATCATTGAGATCAGCGGACAGGTGGACGCATGAGAAAGATACCCACTATACTCCTGATTCTTGACGGCTACGGTCTCGGAAACAAGGATGAAAACAATGCTGTTCATGTAGCAGCCACTCCCGTACTCGACAAGCTCTTTGCCGAGTGCCCCAACACCACCCTCTCCGCTTCCGGTCTTGACGTCGGTCTGCCCGACGGTCAGATCGG
>JAZNEN010000246.1:0-16544 GCA_045588615.1 Eubacteriales bacterium | reverse complement strand
CTTATGGGTAACTCACTTCTCGATATCATCGTATTTGGAAGAAGCGCAGGTAAGAGTGCGGCTGCTAAATGCAAGGATGTTAAGGTCGGCAAGCTGACACTTGCTCACATTGACAGCTTTGAAAAGGAAATTGCCTCGGCGGGCATTGAAACAGCATCTGTATCCCCCAAACTTTTGCCGGATTACAGAAGAAAGTAATATATTCGGAAAAGAGGTCATTTTAAAATGAATTTGTTTGGCGGAGTAATTCCCGTTACAGGTGTTTCATTTGTTTTATTCTGCGTATTTGCCGTTCTTTTTATCGGCTATGCGCTCGGAAGAATCACGATCAAGGGTGTTTGCCTCGGTGATGCAGGCGTATTCGTTATTGCGCTTTTGTTTGGTGCGATATTCAAGGATACGATTTTTGGAGAAGGTGCTAAATACGGCGAAATATTTATCGAAGCACTTGATGTTATAGAAAGTCTCGGTCTTATACTTTTCGTAACATCCGTTGGTTTTATTGCAGGACCTAAATTCTTCGGAAATATGAAGAAGAATTTTAAGTCTTACGTTCTTCTCGGTCTTGTTATTATCATCGCAGGCGGAGCTTCTGCGGCGGCTTGTATCGGTATGGGAGAAGTTTTCGGATACGGTGCAAGCATTGCCGATCAGGACGGCTTTGTTGCGATGATCGTCGGACTTCTTTCAGGCTCACTCACATCAACCCCCGCATTTTCAGCGGCAAAAGCAACAGTTGCTGAACAGTATACATCGCTTGTATCTGTCGGCCACGGTATTGCTTATATCTTCGGTGTTATCGGCGTTGTACTTTTTGTACAGCTCGTTCCGAAGCTTTCAAAGGCTGATATGGATGCAGAACGTGCAAAGCTCGTTCAGGTTGACGCTTCAGGTAAAAAGAGCTTTGTAGGTAAGCTTTTCAATATTGATGAGCATGGATTTGCGGCATTTTCACTTGCGGCAGTGCTCGGTACATTTGTAGGTAAGATAAAGATACCGCTTAGCGCAGAGGGCCTTGACGGCACTTGCTTCTCGCTTACAACAACAGGCGGATGTCTTCTTGTTTCCCTTATTATCGGCCACTTTGGCAGAGCAGGTAAGGTAAACCTTATGCCCGATACACATACGCTCAAGCTCTTCCGTGAGCTTGGTTTGGTACTGTTCCTTGTAGGTGCAGGTATCCCCGGCGGTGTTGACTTTGTTGCAAACTTCGACCCGATGTACTTTGTATACGGAATTATCATGACGATCGTTCCTATGATAATCGGATTTATCTTTGCAAAATATGTTTTGAAGCTCAGCCTTCTCAATAACCTCGGTGCGATCACGGGCGGTATGACGAGTACTCCCGCACTTGGCACACTTATCGGTGTTGCTAAAACAGAGGATGTTGCGGCAGCCTATGCGGCAACATATCCGATAGCACTCATCGCTGTCGTTCTCGTTTCACAGCTTTTGATAATATTGTTCTGAATAAAAAATTCTGCGGAAATTTTCCGCAGAATTTTTTTGTTTAAAATTGTATGCCGTATGTTTTCGTGACAGGGTCTTCAAAAAGCGGGATATGCGGAGGGGCAAATGTGAATACGATAAACAAAACGGCGATAATGCAAAGAATGATTATTGGTTTTGTTCTGTTTTTACAGTATATATCCGTGCTGAACAGGCGTGTTTCGTAAATATATACTATGGCTGCGGTTATGAAAAATATCGCAATATTTACCCATGAAGGCGATTTGCCGAATGCACCGTTGTAGGTATAGAAAATTGTGGGTATCAGAATAAGTGCAAGACATATTCCCTTTAATTTTATACACCAGAATCCGTCATACTTTTCTTTCAGAAATTTATTTTCGATAAATGCAAAAATAAACATAGGGAAGAATATCAGTTTCATATGCTCCCACGTTGATTCGTTTATTCCCGAAAACGGTGCTGTTAGTATGCTTTTATTTGTCCATTCATAAAGATAGTGTAAAAGTGTGCCGAAGAGCCCTGTGAACGCAAAGCCGATAAATTGCCAGAGCTGCATGTTTTTCTTGCTCATATTTCTACCTTTCAAAACAGTATTTGTTCTTATTTTATTCAGATTTATAAACGGTTATTCCCGTAAAACATTGACTTATTTGAAGTGATATGATATAATTTTAAAAAAAATAATTCGGAGGGTTTATGGAAAACGAAGTTATAAAAACGCTTGTCGAAAGACGAAGTGTAAGAAGATATACAAAAAAACAGGTTGAAGAAGAAAAATTACAGCTTATTTTAAAAGCGGGAACGTATGCACCGACAGGTATGGGAAGCCAGTCTCCTGTTATGGTAGTCGTTCAGGATCCGGAAACAATAAGTCTTTTAAGCCGTTTGAATGCAAAGGCAATGGGCTCGTCAGGTGATCCTTTTTACGGTGCACCGACGGTCATTATCGTGTTGGCAGACAAAAATGTGTGGACTTGCATTGAAGACGGAAGTCTTGTTATGGGTAACTTAATGAATGCGGCATTTTCGCTTGGTGTTGACTCTTGCTGGATACACCGCGCAAAGGAAGTTTTTGAAATGAAAGAGGGAAAAGAGCTTCTTAAAAAGTGGGGTATTCCCGATAATTACATCGGTGTCGGCAACTGTATTTTAGGATACAGAGAAGGTGCGTTAAGTTCTCCCAGACCAAGAAAAAGTAATTATATTTACAGAGTATAACTTGTAAAATTATTAAATAATATTTGAGGAGTGTAAAATGAATAGTAAAAGAAATAAACTGAATTTAATTATGATGATTGCAGTGATTCTTATTTGCCAAATGAGTATTGTATCTTGTAATGATAAAGATGTTGTAACATATCCACCATATACAGGGGATGGATGGATGCCTGATGGAGAATTTATATCTACAGAAGAAACACAAGAAAGTCCCGTTCCTCCGAAATATGATGAAACAATTGAACTGATAACACCCGATGTTCCTGAAAACGGGGAATGTATCCAAATTACGTCGGAAGAAGATATGTATGCGTTAGGTAGAATTTTTTCTCCGCAAAAAACAAAAGCTGATTTTTTTGGAGATAATTATGACATCAGTAATGATCTTGATAGATTTGAAATTCCAGATGATATAATTGATGTGGAATCAAAAATCACTTATCTTTCATCTGCATCGTATATGTTGACAAAAGATATGGTGTTGACTATGCAAGTGAAAAACGATACGACATTTTTCCTTGGTATAGGAAGTGTGGAGTATCCGTTTGGAGGCGTATTTGACGGCAACGAAAAAACCATTACACTCAAAGCAAATGAAAATATTTCACTTGATGCAAATACAAACCCCAATATAGGTCTATTCAGTGATGCCGAAGGGGCTCAATTATTAAATGTAAATGTAGATATTTCAAGTGATATTTTGGTGAACCGATGCGTAGAAATTGTAAAATTCGGTTTGTTGGCCGGTAGTACAAATGACTGTTTGATAAGTGATTGTAATATCGAAATAACGGGTGCTAAAGTTGGCGTTGATTTTGCAAAAGGAGAAAAGTATGTCAATCAAGCGTGGGTTGGAGGTGTTGTAGGAGAATGTAATTTTTCTGTAATACAGAGTTCTAACGTAGTATTAAACGACGGAACTGTATATGCAAGTGGATATGATGTTGATATGCCTGTATGGTATGCAAATTTTTCTGTTGGCGGAATTGTAGGTTTTTCAAAACACGGTTCTGATAATACAGTCAACATTGGTAGAATTGGAAATAGATTGCTAGAATGTAAAGTGATATCCAAAAACTCTGAACAAAGAGATGTTATTTATGCATCTATCGAGTCCGGAACAGAGGTTGATGCCGGAGGAATCATAGGATGCACATTTAATAATTTTGTCGCTAAAAAATGTTCAGTTGATATCTCAAAGGGTAATATAACAGCACAAAAAACCGGCACAAGTGACAATTCAAAGTACGGAACAAATTCCGGTGGCATTATAGGAAGACTCGAACATACAGGTGAGTTGTATCTTTGCAATGTCAAGGGCGATTATTTGAATATCATTTCTAAATCACCTGAAAATTTCAGTACTGCGGGTGGTATTGTTGGTTGGGATGTAGGACCATATCACAGAGATGTTATCTCGATAAATGCGTGTTCATTTGATGGTTGTGAAACATCAAAGATAATTTTGGACATATATTCTGACAATTCAAAGAAAATATGGAATGCTTTAGGTGGAGTTGCCGGAGTTAGTAATTATCAAATAGCAAATTGCTCGGTGCAAAATGTTATTTTGGAAAACTGTTCAAAAAAAGTAGAAAAATGTTATGCTGGCGGAATATGTGGTATATTCGGCAATAAAAGTGGTTTGTGGACTAACAATGAATATTTCACACCGAAAAAACCTGATATTATAAACTGCATGTCAAAAAATTTAGTATTTAACACTACAAGTAATGTTAAAGCTAATGAAACTTGTCCCGTAACACAGTGAGATACATGTTATATACAAATGGTAGTTGTTCATGCTAACGATATAAAACCGCATCTGGAAGAATCGTGAGTATACGGAATGAATGGCAAAAAACACAGTTGATTTAATTTTGATGCTCACGGTAATTTTCAGTTATCGAATGAGTATGTTTCGTGCGATAATAAGAATGCCGACGTGTATCTGTGTATGCTGTTATAGCCGGTTGCCACATTTTGAGATGGATGAAGTGGGAGTAGACGAAAATATCTGGTTTGCAATTTGTAAGATCGAGGACTGCATTGTTGAAAGCGAATTATTCAGAAAATGTCAAGACGAATGATGTCTACCCTGCTACAAAATAAAGTAAAAATCAAGTTCTTAAAGGAGCTTTATCTTATTATGGTAAAGCTTCTTTTTTTGCATATAAAATAGAATGTCAAACTTGATGAAAAACGGGGCAATAAAAGACATACCATGTAAATATTATGAAAACTATGCACATTGTTCACTTTTTCAATTGACAAAATATGTTTTGTGAAGTATAATGGAATCGGACAAAATATATACGACCGTATATAAAGAGTAGAGGAGGAAATATGAAAAAATTCATTCGTTTGACAGCATGGTGTCTGGCGATTTTGATGGTAGCAGCCATTATCCCGTTTCAGGCAATTGCTGCTGTATCTATCCCGTCGAATGTGAAATCGGTAGTATTTGATGCAACATATTACGCAAACAAGTATGCCGATCTGAAAGCCGCATTCGGTACTGACGCAACACGTCTTTACAATCACTTCATCAACAACGGTATAAAAGAGGGCCGTCAGGCAAGCCCTATGTTCAGTGTTGACTATTATCTGACAAAAAATGCTGACCTTAAGGCCGCATTTGGTTCGAACCGTGAAAGTGCTATGAATCACTTCATTTCGTACGGTATCAACGAAGCGCGTGTAACAGCACCCACAGTTGATCTCGGAACAAATATTGACGTAAGAATTGCTATGAATTCCGGCGGTATGAACCTCGGATACACAGGCACAAATGTGTGGACTGTTACACCTGTTTTGGGTGCGGATCAGTCATGGAAGCTCACAAGACAGAGCGATGGAAGCTATAAGATCACAAACAATGCAACTGGCAAGGTGCTTGACGTTTATGCGGCATCACGTGCAAACGGCGCAAATGTTGACCTTTATGCAAGCAATGATACAAATGCACAGCGTTGGTTCATTTACCAGCATACAAACGGCACATACGTGCTTCGTGCAAAATGCGGTACAACGTGTGCTTTGAGTGTCAACGGTAACTCAACTGCAGCCGGTGCAAATGTTCAGATGAATACGTACAGCGGTGCTGCAGGTCAGCAGTTTAAGATTTCCAAGGTAAGCGAATCGGAAACTATTAAGCCCGCTGACATTGGAAGCAATTTCTGGGGCAACATCAGAGGTGTTGGCTCGAACTATAATATTGCGCTTTCGGGCGACACAGCGCTTATCCGTTACCCCAATACAGGTTACAATCAAATCTGGAGATTCATTCGTTTCTCCGACGGAAGCTATGAGATAACAAACCTTAAAAACGGTAAATCTCTTGATTGTGCGGCAGGTTTAGGTACTCCCGGAACAGCTGTAAATACATACGTTTCAAACAATACCAACGCTCAGAGATGGTTCATATATGAGGTTGGCGGCAATTATATGCTTGTTCCCAAGTGTACAACGGAATGTGCGCTTGAGGTCGTAGGCGGCGGTACAGCAAGCGGAACAAAGCTTCAGCTTGCAAGATACTCCGAAACATCTAAGGCGCAGCAATTCAAGGTCATCAAGCTTACAAAGAGTGAGGCTGAAAAGAATCTTGCAATAAGCGAAATATGCGCAACACCTTCAAATGGTGCGTATGAGTTTATGGAGATCATAAACACATCCGATAAAACAGTAAACCTCAATCAGTACTCACTTTACAGATTTGGATTTGCAAACAGCGGTAAGAACGAGAGCAACGGATACAATGCTGTTCTCGGTCTTGCATCAGGTACAGGCTCCGATACATCGCTTAAATCTCTTGACAAGATAAACCTTTCATCCTACAATATAAGCGTTAAGCCCAACAGCATGGTTGTTCTTTGGTTTGTATCATACGCAAACAGATCGCTTACAGTTGATAATTTCAAATCATATTGGACATCACAGGGAAGTAATATGACAAACGTTACTGTCGTTCCCGTTGCTGTCCATGACGGTAAGGCTGATCTTTATGCGGCTAAGAATATCAACAGCGGCTGCGGTACAGGCTTCTTGCCCGATATGAAGGCAATATCTGCATTCTCACTTATCAAAAACACAGCTCTCAACACAAGACTTGAAAACGGAACAGAGCTTAAAAATCTTACAGCAAGTGCTGATGCTCCTCTTGCATACAATATGACAGCAGAGCTTCAGAACAGAGCTGACTCGATCGCTATTCATATCGTAGATCCGACAAAAGCTGAAGACGGTTCACGCAACTTCTACAACTACGTTGATTATGAAGCATATGCACACGCATCAACGCAGGCACAGAAGGAGCCTATGCGCACATACACACACGTATTTGCGGCAGTTCCTTATTCCGCACAGGTTATGGGTTCATATACAAATGCAGGTTATCCCACGGTACTTAGTCAGTATATCAATCTTAATTCCGCAGGTGAAACAAATGTTGTTACCATAGGTGTTGATAACGGTATCAAGAAGGCAAAGGGAACTCCCGGCACAAGATCATGTGCTCAGTTTGCATGTCTTGATGTAACAGGAACATCTGTTGATGCTTCCGGTAATGTAACATTTACAGGTAAGTTTGAATACGATCAGTACAGTAAGATCGGCTTTGTTATCACAACTGTTGATACGGCAACAGGTCAAACTATTGCTTCAAAGTCGGTAAACACAACAACATTCAAGAAGGTAGACGGCGGATATTCATATTCCGTTAAGGTAAGCGGTCTTCCCGTTAACGACGGAAGCGTTGCACTTTCCGTAGTTCCTTATGCTATATATTCGGAAACGGGAACACGTATCAACGGTATCTCCAAAGAGATCAGATGTCCTCTTGTGAGCGCTACTATCAGCGGTAAGAGCATTGAAGGACTTAAGGTAACATATCTTGCAAACGAAGTAAACGCTCCTGCAAATGACGTAACGGGAATCAAGGAAGCTGTTGAGCTTCTTGCTAATGATATCGAATACTACACAGGCGTTGAAGTGCAAACGGGTATCTACGATCCGAGAGCATCGTATCCCCAGATCGTTATCGCAACATCTGGTGACGGCTCAGGCGGTGATGCACTCGTTGCAAACAACAAGTCAGTAGGTGCTAACCAGTACAGCATCATAAGCAAGACATCAGGTGAAATTTATATCGTAGGCGGTAATGCGATCGCCGCTGAGTTCGCTTCACAGCAGCTCGTTCAGCTTCTTATAAATGCAACAGGCACAGTAGAGCTTACAAGCATTTGCGCAGACGCTCCCAAAACGCTGAATACAAAGAACGATCACCTTCCGCTTACAGACGGTGCTGAGTACAGATTCATGACACTTAATATGCTCTGGTACAGCAGCTACACCGATACAAGCAGATATAACAGATTCATAGATCTTATCAACTACTACTCCCCCGATGTTATCGGCTTCCAGGAATGCTGTGTTGATAACATGAACAGATTTATGCCTATGCTCAAGGCGCAGGGCTATACTGTAATTCAGCAGGAAGTATTCACAGGCACAAGCGATGATAATAACAGATCTCCGATCGCATACAAGACAGACAAATTCACTTGTATCGAAAAGGGCTGGAAACGATTGCCCGGCGGAAGTAAGTTCTTCGGTGTTACCTGGGCGGTTCTCAAGAATAAGACAACATCCGAAACATTCGGTGTAACGTCATCCCACTTCTATAACGAAGGTGTTCTTGAGGATAAGGTAATTATCCGTCAGGATAACACAAAGATGATACTTTCCATAACAAATGATATTATCAAAAGACGCGGTTGTGAGGTCATAAATATGGGTGACTTCAACATGCGTTCTTATGACGCTGCATATCACCTTATGGTGGACAGCGGTATTCTTAACGAGACGAGATTTACGTCATTCAGAGACGGTATAATGCTTCGTTCAGCTCATACTCTCGGCTATTCAGAACGTGCCGAAGGCTCACCTTCAAGAACTATCGACTTCTTCTTCACAACATCAAAGGTAAATGCGCTCCGTACAAGAGCTACTATCAATATGACAGCGGCAACATCAACGGACCACTTCCCTATATACACAGATATTTCATTTATTAAGTAATACAAAAGCTCCTTTGCTTCGGCGAAGGAGCTTTTTGTTTAAAAATAAAATATTGATTAGTTCGCTCGGTTGTGATACAATAAAATAAAATCTTTGAAGTCCAAAAGGAACGATACAAAATGTTTGAACTTACAAACGAACAAAGACTGTGCTTTGCTTTACCGCCCGTGCTTGACACCTGGAAAAAAGTAGAGGTGAAAGCAAGCCCTTACGATGATTATGTTACGTATGCTTTTCTCGATGGACAGAAAATAGTTAAGGTTATTATGGTGTCTGATAATGGCAGACGTGATATGTATCGGGAATTCGGTGTTGATCAGATGCTATCTGAAGACGGAACGAAAATACTTCCAAAGACAGATAAGGGGAAACCGCAGAATTTTACATCATCAAATCTTTTGAAGAAAACACCTGTAGGAATGTCTGTTTGCTTTAACAGCGGTTATATTTCAGTTGTTAATAATACGGCAGATCAAGCTTTTTACCGTTCTGCCTATAATGCGGAAGAACCGAGAACCCTGAATGATTTTTCCAAGTGGGTTGAAAATTGGTGCCGGAACACGGGAAAAAATGAGCTTGATGAAATAAATGAATTTGCAAAACTAACGAAAACGCATCAGAAGTTCAAAGAAGGTGACTTTTTCAGATACAGAATAAATCGTAATTTATATGGCTACGGACGTATTCTTGTTGACTATGGTAAAATGAGAAAAGACGGTATTCCGTTTTGGGAGATTTTTATGGGAAAACCGCTTTGTGTCGCGGTTTGTCATATTGCAACAACTGATGCTCATGTCACACCCGAACATCTTGTGACACTTAAAATGCTTCCGTCACAGATGATAATGGATAATATCTTTTATTACGGTGAGTGTGAAGTGATAGGAAATATTCCCATTTCACCCGATGAAGATAATTATACTGTTCATTACGGAAGAAGTATAGATGCACGAAACCCGAATCAACTCAATTATCAGTGCGGAAAGACATTTATATCACTTGATGGCGAAAGGCAGACCGTACAATCGGAGGCGTTGCACGGATATATGAATCATGCCATTGGGTGGGATCTTAATGTTACACTTCCGATATTGCTTGAATGTATCAAGAAAAACTCAAACGATCCGTATTGGAATATGATAAGTCCGTATTTTGCGGGCAGAGATCTGAGAAATCCTAAGCTGAAAAAGGAGCTTGAAGCTGTCAGAAAGCAAATGAATATAAAATGACAAAACATTATTGAGGTAAAGACTTGCCGTGTGTATACTGTTAATCATTTTTTACTTGACTTATTGTTAAAAACGTGATAATATTAACATAATGATTCGAAAAGGTTTGCTCAAAAGCTTACCTTGTATGAATCACAATAAATAATGGAGGTAAAATATATCGGTTATGAATAAAAAATTTATTTTTAAGTCTGTAGCAACATTACTTGCGTTGTCATTTTTAACGGCTTCTGTTTGTGCGTCGTTTATCGATGCGCCAAGCCCGACAAACCAAAAGGCGGGGGCAACATCGCTTCAGATCGAAAACGGTATGATAGTGGACATCGGGGCAGGTACCAAAGCATATTATATTACCGATGCATTTGCCGGTGATACTTGCAGTGTAAAGGATCATGACGGTAAAGTTATCAGTGTAAATGAAACTGTCGCAAGCGGATATACGCTTGTTAATTCCACCACGTCCGAAACACTGAAAATCATCGTAAACGGCGATGTAAACGGCGACGGAATTGTTAACGGAGTGGATATAATCCGTGCAAAGAAGCACCTTAACGGAGATAATTTGCAGTCAAGTTACATCGAAGCAATTGACTTTGACCATGACGGCAAATATACAAATTCTGACGTTGATATGATGGCTGCGGCTGTTTTGGAAGGACCGTGCGAAATGCCTGATACAGACGATCTTCCTTTGTGGGAGAGAGAGCCTGCCAATATCGGAAGTAACTTTTGGGGCAACATCAGAGGTGTCGGTTCTAATTACAATATTGCACTTTCAGGTGATACAGCACTTATCCGTTATCCTAACACAGGGTACAATCAGATATGGAGATTCATTCGCTTCTCTGACGGAAGCTATGAGATAACAAACCTTAAAAACGGTAAATCTCTTGACTGCGATGCAGGTTCGGGTGCTCCCGGAACAGCGGTAAATACATACGTTTCAAATAATACCGCCGCTCAACGGTGGTACATATATGCGATGAACGGAAATTATGTGCTTGTCCCAAAATGTACAACCGAATGTGCCCTTGAGGTAGTCGGCGGCGGTACTGCAAGCGGAACAAAGCTTCAGCTTGCAACATACTCCGAAACCTCCAAAGCACAACAGTTCAAGGTGATAAAGCTCACAAAAAATGACACTGAAAAGAATCTCGCAATAAGTGAGATATGCGCAACACCTGAAAACGGTGCGTATGAGTTTATGGAGCTCATAAACACATCAGATAAGGCAGTAAATCTCAATCAATACTCACTGTACAGATTTGGATATGCTAACAGCGGTAAGTACGAAAGCAGCGGCTACAGTACCGTTCTCGGCCTTGCATCGGGCACAGGCTCAGATACATCGCTGAAATCACTTGATATGGTAAACCTTTCATCATATAACGTAAGTGTTAACCCTAACAGTATGGTCGTTCTTTGGTTTGTGTCATATGCAAACAGATCGCTTACAGTTGATAACTTTAAAGCGTATTGGACATCGCAGGGCAGTGATATGACAAATGTCACTGTTGTTCCCGTTGCTATCCACAACGGAAGCGGTGATGTGTATGCGGCAACAAATATCAACAGCGGATGCGGTGCAGGCTTCTTGCCCGATATGAAGGCAATATCTGCGTTCTCACTTATCAAAAACACGGCTCTTAGTACAAGACTGGAAAACGGAACAAATCTTAACTCCCTTACTGCAAGTGCTGATGCTCCTCTTGCGTACAATATGACAGCAGAGCTTCAGAGCAGAGCTGATTCGATAGCAATTCACATTGTAGATCCGACAGTATCGGAGGAAGGCTCACGCAACTTCTATAACTACGTTGACTATGAAGCATATGCACACGCATCCACGCTGGCACAGAAGGAGCCTATGCGCACATACACACACGTATTTGCGGCAGTTCCTTATGCGGCACAGGTTATGGGCTCATATACAAATGCAGGTTATCCCACAGTACTTAGTCAGTATATCAATCTTAATTCCGCAGGCGAAACAAACGTTGTTACCATAGGTGTGGATAACGGTATCAAAAAGTCAAAGGGAACTCCCGGCACAAGATCTTGCGCTCAGTTTGCATGTCTTGACTTGACAGGAACATCTGTTGATGCTTCGGGTAACGTAACATTTACAGGTAAGTTCGAGTACGATCAGTACAGCAAGATCGGCTTTGTTATTACAACAATCGATACGGCAACAGGTCAAACTATTGCTTCAAAGTCGGTAAATACAACAACATTCAAGGAGATAGACGGCGGATATTCATATTCCGTTAAGGTAAGCGGTCTTCCCGTTAACGACGGAAGTGTTGTTCTTTCCGTAGTTCCTTATGCTATATATTCGGAAACGGGAACACGTATCAACGGTATCTCCAAAGAGATCAGATGTCCTCTTGTGAGCGCTACTATCAGCGGTAAGAGCATAGAAGGACTCAAGGTGACTTATCTTGCAAACGAAGCAAGTGCTCCCGCAAACGATGTAACAGGCATCAAGGAGGCTGTTGAGCTTCTTGCTAATGATATCGAATACTACACGGGCGTTGAAGTAGAAACAGGCATTTACGATCCCAGAGCATCATATCCCCAGATCGTAATCGCAACATCAGGCTCCGGCTCAGGTGGTGATGCAATTGTTGCGAACAATAAGGCAGTAGGTGCTAACCAGTATAGTATCATAAGCAAAACAACAGGCGAGATCTATATCGTGGGCGGTAATGCGATCGCCGCTGAGTTTGCTTCACAGCAGCTTGTACAGCTTCTTATAAATGCAACAGGCACAGTAGAGCTTACAAGTATTTGTGCAGATACACCCAAGACACTCAATACAAAGAACGATCATCTCCCGCTTACAGATGGTGCTGAGTACAGATTCATGACAATGAATATGCTTTGGTACAGCAGTCATCCCGATACAAGCAGATATGACAGATTTATTGAGTTTATCAATTACTATTCTCCCGATGTTATCGGTCTTCAGGAATGCTGTACTGAAAATATGAACAGATTTATCCCTATGCTTAAAGCAGAAGGCTATACTGTAATTCAGCAGGATGTATACTCAGGCACCTACAACAACACAGTTCCGATTGCATACAAGACGTCAAAATTCACTTGTGTTGATAAAGGTTGGGAGCAGTTGCCCGGCGGAAGTAAGTTCTTCGGTGTTACTTGGGCGGTTCTCAAGAATAAGACAACATCCGAAACATTCGGTGTAACGTCATCCCACTTCTATAATGAAGGCGAGCTTGAAGATAAGGTAATTATCCGTCAGGACAACACGAAGAGGGTACTTGCCATCACAAATAACATTATCAAAAAACACGGATGCGAAGTTATCAATATGGGCGACTACAACATGCGTTCATTTGATGAGGCATACCACATGATGGTGGACAGCGGTATTCTTGAAGATACGAGATTTACATCCTTCAGAGACGGCATTATGACACGAGTAGGTCACGCTCTCGGTTCAACAGTACCTTCTGAAGGCTCAGCATCAAGAACTATCGACTTCTTCTTCACAACATCTAAGGTAAATGTGCTCCGTACAAGAGCTGCTATAAATATGACTGTGGCAACATCAACGGACCATAGCCCTGTATATACAGATATTTCATTTGTAAAATAATTCAAATCACGGACGGCTTATTCTTTAAATGAGCCGTCCGTGTTTTTTCGTGAATTTATGTATACTGAATTTTATGTCTATGCCTTGCCATGTTTTCTTTAATGTGATAAAATGAATTTAGTGGATGCTTATCCGCTGTATGTGCGGCTATAAGCGGTACTGTAATAAGGATAAGGAGAAAGCGGGGATTATATGAAAAAAAGCTTACTTTTGAAAACCTTGTCAACACTTTTGGCATTGTCGCTTTTGACGGCTTCTGTATGTGCGGCGATTATTGATGGGCCGAGCCCGACAAAACAAAAGGCAGGGGCAGCATCGCTTCAGATTAAAAACGGTATGATAGTGAACATCGAGGCGGGTACGAAAGCGTATTATATTATCGATGCATTTGCTGATGATACTTGCAGTGTAAAGGATCATAACGGTAAAGTTATCAGTGTAAATGCAATTGTTGCAAGCGGTTATACGCTTGTGAATTCCACCACATCCGAAACACTGAAAATTATCGTAAACGGAGATGTAAACGGTGACGGAATTGTTAACGGAGTAGATATGATCCGTGCAAAGAAACTCATTGGCGGAGATAATGTGCCGTCAAGTTACGCCGAAGCAATTGACTTGGATCGTGACGGCAAATATACAAATGCGGACATTGATCTGATGGCTACAGCTGTTTTGGAAGGACCGTGCGAAATGCCCGATACAGACGACCTTCCTTTGGATGAACTTAAACCTGCCGACATCGGAAGTAACTTCTGGGGTAATATAAGAGGTGTTGGTTCAAACTTCAACGTTGGACTTTCGGGTGACACTGCTCTTATCCGCTATCCTAACACAGGTTACAGACAGACTTGGAGATTTATCCGCTTCTCTGACGGAAGCTATGAAATTACAAACCTTTATACAGGTAAATCGCTTGACTGCGATGCAGGCTCGGGAGAACCCGGCACGGCTGTAAATACATATCTTTCAAATAACACCGATGCTCAAAGATGGTATCTGTACGAGGTCAAAGGCAATCTTGTCTTCGTTCCTAAGTGCAGTGCGGCAAAATGTGCTCTTGAGGTCGTAGGCGGAGGCACAGCAAGCGGTACAAAGCTTCAGCTTGCAACGTATTCCAAAACATCGACAGCACAGCAGTTTAAGGTCATAAAGATAAATAAGAGTACTGTGGAAAAGAATCTTGCAATAAGTGAGATCTGCCAGACACCTTCAAACGGTGCGTATGAGTTTATGGAGGTCATAAACACATCGGATAAAACGGTAAACCTCAATCAGTACTCACTTTACAGATTCGGCTTTGCAAACAGCGGTAAGAACGAAAGTAACGGCTACAATATACTTCTCGGTCTTGTATCGGGTGTTGAAGTAAGCACAGACATCAAGTGCCTTGAAAGAGTAAATCTTTCTTCTTACAATATAAGCATGGCTCCCAATAAAATAGTAGTTCTTTGGTTTGTAACATATGCTAACAGAAATCTTACAGTTGATGATTTTAAAGCATATTGGACAGAAAAGGGCAGTAACATGACAAATGTTACGGTCGTTCCCGTGGCTATCCATGACGGAAGTGCCGACATACATGCGGCAACAAAGATCAATAAGGGCTGCGGTCAGGGATTTTTGCCTGACATGAAGGCAGGCGTTGCGTTCTCACTTGTCAAGAATTCGGCAGTAAACGTAAGACTTGACAACGGAACAAACCTCGGCACTGTTACGGCGAGCGCAGATGCTTTGCTTGCACGTGAATTGACAGCTGAAATTCATAACAGAGCAGATTCCATTGCTTTGTACTTCGTAAGAGAAACAGCTGAAACGGACACATCACGTAATTACTATAACTACGTTGATTATGAAACATATGCTTACGCTTCAGCTCAGGCGATCAAAGAGCCGATGCGTACATATATAAACACATTTGCAGCAGTTCCTTATTCCGCACAGGTTACCACATCCAATACTTCTGTGGGTAATCCCAAACTTTATGAGTATATCAATCTCGATTCAACAGGTGAAGCACCCGGCGTTATAACAGTCGGTGTTGACGGCGGCAATAAGAAGACCGATATATCGCCCGGCACAAGATGGTGCGGACAGTTTGCAGGCCTTGACCTTATAGGTACATCGGTTGATGCTTCGGGTAATTTAACACTTACAGGTAAGTTTGAATACGACCAATACAAGGAGCTCGGCTTTGTTGTTACAACTGTAGCTACGGCGACAGGTAAAGCTGTTGCTAAAAAGACTGTAAGCACTACAGAGTATAATGCTATAACCGGCGGATACTCATATTCAGTAACTGTTAGCGGTCTTCCGCTTAATGACGGAAGTGTTGTGCTTTCGGTAGTTCCTTATGCTATTTTCAATGCTCCGTCAAACGCACGTGTCAACGGTACTGCAGAGGAGATAAGATGTCCTCTTGTTTCCGCAACGATCAACGGAAAGAGCATTGAAGGACTCAAGGTAACGTACCTTGCAAATGAAGAAAATGCCCCTGCAAACGATGTTACAGGTATCAAGGAAGCCGTTGCGCTTCTCGCAGATGATATAGAATATTACACAGGCGTTGAAGTTGAAACAGGCATATACGATCCGAGAGCATCATATCCTCAAATCGTTATCGCAACATCCGGTAACGGTTCAGGCGGTAATGCTATCGTTGCGAACAACAAAACGATAGGCGCTAACCAATACGGTATAATCAACAAAACAGAGCGAGAGATATACGTCGTTGGCGGCAATGCTATTGCGGCAGAATACGCTTCACAGCTGATCTCTAAGGCTTTGGCGAATGCAACAGGCAATGTTGAGCTTAAAGACCTCTGCTTTGATGCGCCCAAGACGCTGAATACAAAAAATGATCATCTTCCTTTGACAGACGGCGCAAATTACAGAATTATGACATTCAATATGCTGTGGTA